>NZ_JALBGW010000112.1:0-14932 GCF_023006485.1 Neorhizobium sp. BETTINA12A | reverse complement strand
GATGGTCAAGGTTCGCGCCACGGCGAAGTTCGACGAAACCGTCGAAATCTCCATGAATCTCGGCGTCGATCCGCGTCACGCAGACCAGATGGTCCGCGGCGTGGTCAACCTGCCGAACGGTACCGGCCGTGACGTTCGCGTCGCCGTTTTCGCACGTGGCGCCAAGGCTGACGAAGCCAAGGCTGCCGGTGCAGACATCGTCGGCGCCGAAGATCTGGTCGAAATCGTTCAGGGTGGCAAGATCGACTTCGATCGCTGCATCGCCACCCCGGACATGATGCCGCTCGTCGGTCGTCTCGGTAAGGTTCTCGGCCCGCGCGGCATGATGCCGAACCCGAAGGTCGGAACCGTCACCATGGACGTCACGGGCGCCGTCAAGGCTTCCAAGGGCGGCGCTGTCGAGTTCCGCGTCGAGAAGGCTGGCATCATCCACGCCGGCATCGGCAAGGCTTCCTTCGAAGCCAAGGCCCTCGAAGAGAACATCAAGGCTTTCGCCGATGCGGTCATCAAGGCCAAGCCGGCTGGTGCGAAGGGTAACTACGTCAAGCGCGTAGCGATTTCCTCGACCATGGGTCCGGGCGTCAAGATCGATCCGTCGACGGTGACGATCTAAAGTTCTGTCCAGCGCCTTTGGGTTCTGGACTGCATGAATTCCCGGTCCTTCGGGGCCGGGAATTTCCCAGGGAAACCTGGGAATTCCTGTCCGAGATTGCGGGTGGTTTCGACCTTAATCACTTGATGCCTGCATGAGACGGGTAAGACCCGAGATTTTTGAGGCGCTAGCGCGCTTTACGAATTCGGTTCGAGCCTAGTGTGCCTTGTGCCTGGAGCCCCAGTGGCGACAGTGCGAGGGGACAGGATCCTCAAGCGTCGCTTGGGGTCCTAATCAAGGGATCCCTTGAGGCAAAGGCAACCCGATGGGGCCTGCAGGATTGCGGTCCCGTCAACTGGAGACAGACAGTGGAAAGAGCGGAAAAGCGCGAATTTGTCACGGAGCTGAACGAAGTCTTCAAGGCTTCTGGTTCGGTTGTCGTGGCCCACTATGCTGGTGTCACAGTTGCGCAGATGAACGATTTTCGTTCGAAGATGCGCGCTGCTGGCGGCACCGTCAAAGTCGCGAAGAACCGTCTGGCCAAGATCGCTCTTCAGGGTACGGAGTCGGAAGGGATGTCAAATCTCTTCAAGGGTCAGACGCTGATCGCATTCAGCGAAGACCCGGTAACGGCTCCGAAGGTCGTCATGGATTTCGCCAAGACCAATGACAAGATCATTGTTCTGGGCGGTTCCATGGGTGCAACCACGCTCACTGCGGATGCGGTCAAGTCGCTTGCGACCCTGCCTTCGCTGGACGAGCTTCGCGGCAAGCTGCTGGGCCTCTTGAATGCCCCGGCATCGCGTATCGCGACGGTTGTTGCAGCACCGGCAAGCCAGCTTGCCCGCGTGTTCGCGGCCTACGCCAAGAAGGACGAGGAAGCCGCTTAAGGCGGTTTTTCGCTGTTCATACCCAAATCAAGTTCGAACCGAATATAAGGAACTATCAAAATGGCTGATCTCGCAAAGATCGTTGAAGACCTCTCTGCTCTGACCGTTCTGGAAGCCGCTGAGCTTTCCAAGCTGCTCGAAGAGAAGTGGGGCGTATCTGCAGCTGCTCCGGTAGCTGTCGCTGCTGCTGGCGGTGGCGCTGCTGCTGCTGTCGTTGAAGAAGAAAAGACCGAGTTCGACGTCATCCTCGCTGATGCCGGCGCCAACAAGATCAACGTCATCAAGGAAGTCCGCGCCATCACCGGCCTGGGCCTCAAGGAAGCCAAGGATCTCGTTGAAGCCGCTCCGAAGGCTGTCAAGGAAGGCGTCAACAAGGCTGAAGCCGCTGACCTCAAGAAGAAGCTTGAGGACGCCGGCGCCAAGGTCGACGTTAAGTAATATCGGAATGCGGCGGGAGGGGTCTCCTCTCCCGCCGGTTTCCTCCGAACATATTACCCAGGAACCGTCAAAACGGTTCCTGGGTAATGGGTTCTCAAGAGGATGGTCCCGAATCGAACAGAAAAGGCAATCCGGCCTGGCGTGTTCGAGAGGTGGGACGAGATTGGGAATACCCATTGATCGACGGGATCGACTGGCCAGCGAACCCCGTCCGTTGCAGGCCCGGATGCAAGTTTGAAGGAGCGACGATGGCTCAGACCCTTTCCTTTAATGGTCGCAGGCGCGTACGCAAGTTTTTTGGAAAAATCCCCGAAGTCACTGAGATGCCGAACCTCATCGAGGTTCAGAAAGCATCCTATGACCAGTTCCTGATGGTCGATGAACCGAAGGGCGGTCGTCCGGACGAAGGTCTGAACGCCGTCTTCCGGTCGGTCTTCCCGATCACCGATTTTTCCGGCGCCTCCATGCTCGAATTCGTATTCTACGAATTCGAACTGCCGAAGTTCGATGTGGAAGAATGCCGTCAGCGCGATCTGACCTATGCAGCGCCGCTTAAGGTGACGCTGCGTCTCATCGTGTTCGATATCGACGAGGATACGGGCGCAAAGTCGATCAAGGACATCAAGGAGCAGTCGGTCTACATGGGCGACATGCCGCTCATGACCGATAACGGTACGTTCATCGTGAACGGCACCGAGCGCGTGATCGTGTCCCAGATGCACCGTTCGCCGGGCGTCTTCTTTGACCACGACAAGGGCAAGAGCCATTCTTCCGGCAAGCTGCTCTTCGCTGCCCGCGTCATCCCGTATCGCGGTTCCTGGCTCGACATCGAATTCGACGCCAAGGATATCGTCTACGCCCGCATCGACCGCCGCCGTAAGATCCCCGTGACCTCGCTGCTGATGGCGCTTGGCATGGACGGTGAAGAAATCCTGTCGACCTTCTATACGAAGTCGTCCTATCAGCGCGACGGCGATGGCTGGCGGATTCCGTTCCAGCCGGAAACCCTGAAGGGTGCCAAGACCCTTTCCGACATGATCGACGCCGATACCGGCGAAGTGGTTGTCGAATCCGGTAAGAAGCTCACGCCGCGCCTTCTCCGTCAGCTGACGGACAAGGGCCTGAAGGCGTTGAAGGCAACCAATGACGACATCTACGGCAACTATCTTGCCGAAGACATCGTCAACGCGGCAACCGGCGAGATCTACCTCGAAGCCGGCGACGAGATCGACGAAAAGACCCTGCCGGTCATCCTCAATGCAGGTTTCGACGAAGTTCCGGTTCTCGGCATCGACCATATCAATGTCGGCGCCTACATCCGCAACACGCTGTCGGCCGACAAGAACGAGAACCGTCAGGACGCTCTGTTCGACATCTACCGCGTCATGCGTCCGGGTGAACCGCCGACCATGGAATCGGCCGAAGCCATGTTCAACTCGCTGTTCTTCGATTCGGAGCGTTACGACCTCTCCGCTGTCGGCCGCGTCAAGATGAACATGCGCCTCGACCTCGAAGTCGCCGACACCGTCCGTACGCTGCGCAAGGACGACATCCTGGCCGTAGTCCGGATGCTGGTCGAACTGCGCGACGGCAAGGGCGAGATCGACGACATCGACAACCTCGGCAACCGCCGCGTCCGTTCTGTCGGCGAACTGATGGAAAATCAGTATCGCCTCGGCCTGCTCCGCATGGAGCGCGCTATCAAGGAACGCATGTCGTCGATCGAGATCGACACCGTCATGCCGCAGGACCTGATCAACGCCAAGCCGGCAGCCGCCGCGGTTCGCGAATTCTTCGGTTCCTCGCAGCTGTCGCAGTTCATGGACCAGGTGAACCCGCTTTCGGAAATCACCCACAAGCGCCGTCTTTCGGCACTTGGCCCGGGTGGTCTGACCCGCGAGCGCGCCGGCTTCGAAGTCCGCGACGTTCACCCGACCCATTACGGCCGTATTTGCCCGATCGAAACGCCGGAAGGCCCGAACATCGGTCTGATCAACTCGCTTGCCACCTTTGCCCGCGTCAACAAGTACGGCTTCATCGAAAGCCCGTACCGCAAGATCATCGACGGCGTGGTAACGAAGGAAGTGCTTTACCTCTCCGCTATGGAAGAGGCGAAGTATTACGTCGCACAGGCGAACGCCGAACTGGATAAGAACGGCTCTTTCGTGGAAGAGTTCGTCGTCTGCCGTCATGCCGGCGAAGTCATGCTGTCCCCGCGCGACACCATCAACCTGATGGACGTCTCGCCGAAGCAGCTTGTTTCGGTCGCGGCAGCTCTGATCCCGTTCCTGGAAAACGACGACGCCAACCGCGCTTTGATGGGCTCGAACATGCAGCGTCAGGCCGTGCCGCTGGTACGTGCTGAAGCTCCGTTCGTCGGCACCGGCATGGAACCGGTCGTCGCTCGCGACTCCGGCGCAGCCATCGCTGCCCGCCGTGGCGGCGTGGTCGACCAGGTCGACGCGACGCGTATCGTTATCCGCGCCACCGAAGACCTCGATCCGTCGAAGTCGGGCGTCGACATCTATCGTCTGCAGAAGTTCCAGCGTTCGAACCAGAACACCTGCGTCAACCAGCGTCCGCTGGTCGCCGTCGGCGACATCCTGAACAAGGGCGACATCATTGCCGACGGTCCGTCGACGGACCTTGGTGACTTGGCGCTCGGCCGCAACGCGCTTGTCGCGTTCATGCCCTGGAACGGCTACAACTACGAAGACTCGATCCTGCTCTCCGAGCGCATCGTGTCGGACGACGTGTTCACCTCCATTCACATCGAAGAATTCGAAGTGATGGCGCGTGACACCAAGCTTGGTCCGGAAGAAATCACCCGCGACATTCCGAACGTTTCGGAAGAAGCGCTGAAGAACCTCGACGAAGCCGGCATCGTCTACATCGGCGCCGAAGTCCAGCCGGGCGACATCCTCGTCGGCAAGATCACCCCGAAGGGCGAAAGCCCGATGACGCCGGAAGAAAAGCTTCTGCGCGCCATCTTCGGTGAAAAGGCCTCCGACGTTCGCGACACCTCCATGCGCATGCCCCCGGGCACGTTCGGCACGGTCGTCGAAGTCCGCGTCTTCAACCGTCACGGTGTGGAGAAGGACGAACGCGCCATGGCGATCGAGCGTGAGGAAATCGAACGCCTCGCCAAGGACCGCGACGACGAACAGGCGATTCTCGACCGCAACGTCTATGGCCGTCTGACGGACATGCTGCGCGGCCAGATGTCGGTTGCCGGTCCGAAGGGCTTCAAGAAGGGCATCGAGCTCACCAACGCCGTCATCTCCGAATATCCGCGCTCGCAGTGGTGGATGTTCGCAGTCGAGGACGAAAAGGTGCAGGGCGAAGTCGAAGCTCTGCGTGGCCAGTACGACGAATCCAAGTCGCGCCTTGAACAGCGCTTCATGGACAAGGTCGAAAAGGTCCAGCGCGGCGACGAAATGCCTCCGGGCGTCATGAAGATGGTCAAGGTCTTCGTCGCTGTGAAGCGCAAGATCCAGCCGGGCGACAAGATGGCTGGCCGTCACGGCAACAAGGGCGTCGTGTCGCGCATCGTACCGGTCGAGGACATGCCGTTCCTCGAAGACGGCACGCATGTCGACATCGTTCTGAACCCGCTCGGCGTGCCTTCGCGCATGAACGTCGGTCAGATCCTCGAAACGCACCTGGCGTGGGCTTGCGCCGGCATGGGCAAGCGTATCGGCGCGATGCTTGAAGAGTACCGCAAGTCGAACGATATCACCGACTTGAAGAAAGAGCTGACGGAAGCCTATCAGAGTGAGGCAAACGCTGAAGTTGCCAGCTTCGACGACGACTCTCTCGTTCGTCTGGCCGAGCAGTCCAAGCGTGGTCTGTCGATCGCAACGCCGGTCTTCGACGGTGCGCATGAGCCGGACGTCGCAGCGATGCTGACCAAGGCGGGCCTCGATCCGTCCGGTCAGTCGGTCCTCTATGACGGCCGTACCGGTGAGCAGTTCGACCGCAAGGTGACTGTCGGCTACATGTACATGATCAAGCTGAACCACCTCGTGGACGACAAGATCCACGCGCGTTCGATCGGTCCGTACTCGCTGGTCACCCAGCAGCCGCTCGGTGGCAAGGCGCAGTTCGGCGGCCAGCGCTTCGGCGAAATGGAAGTCTGGGCGCTCGAAGCCTACGGCGCCGCCTACACGCTGCAGGAAATGCTGACCGTGAAGTCGGACGACGTGGCCGGCCGTACCAAGGTCTACGAAGCGATCGTTCGCGGCGACGACACGTTCGAGGCAGGCATTCCGGAGAGCTTCAACGTTCTCGTCAAGGAAATGCGCTCTCTCGGCCTGTCCGTCGAGCTCGAGAACTCGAAGATCGACGAGGCGAATGCCGGTCAGTTGCCCGACGCAGCCGAATAAAACGACAAGCCGGCGCGCGCCAGGAATGGGCGCGCGCCACTCCCACCTCCGGTATCCGCCGGAAGGACAGGGGATTTTTGCCGCATTTCGCGGCTAATACTGTTTTAGAGCATCGGGCGGTCCTTCCCGGGAATTCGGACCGTTTCGATCGCCAGCCGAGGGCTTCCGCCCCTAAAGGAGATAGGCATGAACCAAGAGGTCATGAATCTTTTCAATCCGCAGGTGCCTGCACAGCACTTCGATTCGATCCGTATCTCGATCGCGTCTCCGGAGAAGATTCTCTCCTGGTCCTACGGCGAGATCAAAAAGCCGGAGACCATCAACTACCGTACCTTCAAGCCTGAGCGCGACGGCCTTTTCTGCGCGCGCATCTTCGGGCCGATCAAGGACTATGAGTGCCTGTGCGGCAAGTACAAGCGCATGAAGTACAAGGGCATCATCTGCGAAAAGTGCGGCGTCGAAGTCACGCTGTCGCGCGTTCGCCGTGAGCGCATGGGCCATATCGAGCTCGCCGCTCCCGTCGCCCATATCTGGTTCCTGAAGTCGCTTCCGTCGCGCATCTCGACCCTTCTCGACATGACGCTGAAGGATGTCGAGCGCGTTCTGTATTTCGAGAACTACATCGTCACTGAGCCGGGCCTCACCTCGCTCAAGGAAAACCAGCTTCTTTCCGAAGAAGAATACATGATTGCCGTCGACGAGTTCGGCGAAGATCAGTTCACGGCGATGATCGGCGCCGAGGCCATCTACGAGATGCTCGCCTCGATGAATCTCGAAAAGATCGCCGGCGACCTGCGTTCGGAACTTGCCGACACCACGTCGGACCTGAAGCAGAAGAAGCTGATGAAGCGCCTGAAGATCGTCGAGAACTTCATGGAATCGGGCAACCGTCCGGAATGGATGATCATGAAGGTCGTCCCGGTCATCCCGCCGGACCTGCGCCCGCTGGTTCCGCTCGATGGCGGCCGCTTTGCGACCTCGGACCTCAACGATCTCTATCGTCGCGTCATCAACCGTAACAACCGTCTGAAGCGCCTGATCGAACTGCGCGCTCCGGGCATCATCATCCGCAACGAAAAGCGCATGCTGCAGGAATCTGTGGACGCGCTGTTCGACAACGGCCGTCGTGGCCGCGTCATCACCGGCGCCAACAAGCGTCCGCTGAAGTCGCTGTCCGACATGCTCAAGGGCAAGCAGGGCCGCTTCCGCCAGAACCTTCTCGGCAAGCGCGTCGACTATTCCGGCCGTTCTGTCATCGTGACCGGTCCGGAACTGAAGCTGCACCAGTGCGGCCTGCCGAAGAAGATGGCGCTCGAACTGTTCAAGCCGTTCATCTACGCCCGCCTCGACGCCAAGGGTTACTCCTCGACCGTCAAGCAGGCCAAGAAGCTGGTTGAAAAGGAAAAGCCGGAAGTCTGGGATATCCTCGACGAGGTCATCCGCGAGCATCCGGTCCTCCTGAACCGCGCACCGACGCTGCACCGCCTGGGCATCCAGGCCTTCGAACCGATCCTGGTCGAAGGCAAGGCGATCCAGCTGCATCCGCTCGTCTGCACGGCCTTCAACGCCGACTTCGACGGTGACCAGATGGCCGTTCACGTGCCGCTGTCGCTCGAAGCTCAGCTCGAAGCCCGCGTGCTGATGATGTCGACGAACAACATCCTGCACCCTGCAAACGGCGCACCGATCATCGTTCCGTCGCAGGACATGGTTCTCGGCCTCTACTATCTGGCGATCATGAACCAGAACGAGCCGGGCGAAGGCATGGCCTTCTCCGACATGGGCGAACTGCACCACGCTCTGGAAAACAAGGTCGTTACCCTGCATGCCAAGATCCGCGGTCGCTTCAAGACCCTGGATGCCGACGGCAAGCTGGTCTCGAAGATCTATGAAACGACCCCCGGCCGCATGATCATCGGCGAACTTCTGCCGAAGAACGTCAACGTGCCGTTCGAGACCTGCAACCAGGAAATGACCAAGAAGAACATCTCCAAGATGATCGACACGGTCTACCGTCACTGCGGCCAGAAGGACACGGTGATCTTCTGCGATCGCATCATGCAGCTCGGCTTCACTCACGCCTGCAAGGCCGGTATCTCCTTCGGCAAGGATGACATGATCATCCCGGAAACCAAGGCGAAGATCGTTGGTGATACCGAGACCCTGGTGAAGGAATACGAGCAGCAGTACAACGACGGCCTGATCACTCAAGGCGAAAAGTACAACAAGGTCGTCGACGCCTGGGGCAAGGCTACCGAAAAGGTTGCGGAAGACATGATGGCCCGCATTAAGGCTGTCGAGTTCGATCCGGAAACCGGTCGCCAGAAGCAGATGAACGCCATCTACATGATGTCCCACTCGGGTGCCCGTGGTTCTCCGAACCAGATGCGCCAGCTGGGCGGCATGCGTGGCCTGATGGCCAAGCCGTCGGGGGAGATCATCGAAACGCCGATCATCTCGAACTTCAAGGAAGGCCTGACCGTTAACGAGTACTTCAACTCGACCCACGGTGCCCGTAAGGGTCTCGCAGACACCGCCTTGAAGACCGCGAACTCCGGTTACCTGACCCGTCGTCTCGTCGACGTGGCGCAGGACTGCATCGTCAACCTGGTCGATTGCGGCACCGAGAGCGGCCTCACCATGACGGCGATCGTTGACGCCGGTCAGGTCGTGGCTTCCATCGGCGCTCGTGTTCTTGGCCGTACCGCACTCGACGACATCGATCATCCGGTCACGGGTGCCCGCATCGTCGATGCCGGCAAGATGATCCTCGAGCCGGATGTCATCGAGATCGAAAAGGCTGGTATCCAGTCGATCCGCATCCGTTCTGCACTGACCTGCGAAGTTCAGACGGGCGTCTGCTCGGTCTGCTACGGCCGAGATCTGGCCCGTGGTACTCCGGTCAACATGGGCGAAGCCGTCGGCGTCATCGCGGCTCAGTCGATCGGCGAGCCGGGAACCCAGCTCACCATGCGTACCTTCCACTTGGGTGGTACGGCAAACGTGGTCGACCAGTCGTTCCTGGAAGCGTCGTACGAAGGCACGATCCAGATCAAGAACCGCAACATGCTGCGGAACTCCGAAGGCGTTCTCGTCGCGATGGGCCGCAACATGGCGGTCACCATCCTTGACGAGCGCGGCGTCGAGCGTTCCTCGCAGCGCGTCGCCTACGGTTCGAAGCTGTTCGTGGATGATGGCGACAAGGTTCGTCGCGGTCAGCGTCTGGCAGAGTGGGACCCCTACACACGCCCGATGATGACGGAAGTGGAAGGTACGGTTCAGTTCGAAGACGTGGTCGACTCGATCTCGGTTTCGGAATCGACCGACGAATCCACCGGCATCACCAAGCGTCAGGTCATCGACTGGCGTTCGACGCCGCGCGGCATCGACCTGAAGCCGGCGATCGTCATCAAGGACGCCTCGGGCACAATCATGAAACTGGCCCGCGGTGGCGAAGCCCGCTTCAACCTGTCGGTCGACGCCATCCTGTCGGTCGAGCCGGGTCAGAAGGTCAGCCAGGGCGACGTTCTCGCCCGCGTTCCGCTGGAAAGCGCCAAGACAAAGGACATCACCGGTGGTCTGCCGCGCGTCGCCGAGCTCTTCGAAGCCCGTCGTCCGAAGGATCACGCCATCATCGCTGAGATCGATGGTACGATTCGCCTCGGCCGCGACTACAAGAACAAGCGTCGCGTCATGATCGAGCCAGCGGAAGACGGTGTCGAGCCGGTCGAATATCTGATCCCGAAGGGCAAGCCCTTCCATCTTCAGGAAGGCGACTACATCGAAAAGGGCGACTACATCCTCGACGGCAATCCGGCGCCGCACGACATCCTGGCGATCAAGGGCGTGGAAGCACTCGCTTCCTACCTCGTCAACGAAATCCAGGAAGTCTATCGTCTGCAGGGCGTTGTCATCAACGACAAGCATATCGAGGTGATTGTCCGTCAGATGCTGCAGAAGGTCGAGATCACCGATGCAGGCGACAGCCAGTACATCGTCGGTGACAATGTCGACCGGATCGAACTGGACGAAGTCAACGAGCGTCTCGCCGAAGAAGGCAAGAAGCCCGCTTACGGCGAACCGGTTCTGCTCGGCATCACCAAGGCGTCGCTGCAGACCCCGTCCTTCATCTCGGCCGCTTCCTTCCAGGAAACGACCAAGGTGCTGACGGAAGCTGCGATCGCCGGCAAGACCGACACGCTGCAGGGCCTCAAGGAAAACGTCATCGTCGGCCGTCTCATCCCGGCCGGTACGGGCGGCACCATGACCCAGATCCGCCGTATCGCCACATCGCGCGACGAACTCATCCTGGAAGAACGCAAGAAGGGTTCGGGCGCTTCGTCCGCCACCCCGATGCTTCAGGATCTGAACACCGAGAACACGCCCGCGGAGTGATCGGTAACGGCCAATTGGAAATCAAAAACCGCCCGGAGCGATCCGGGCGGTTTTTTCGTTTCGGGCCAAGGACAGGGCATCAAAAAAGCCGCCGGAACTGTCCGGCGGCTTGGTGCATGCTCTGGCGAAACGTGGACGTGTCGCCACTGGTGAGGGTAAGGAGAGACAACGTCCGCCAGCCGGAGGAGGCGAGGGCAGCCAGGCCTCTTTGGAGATCGGGGCTACTCGAACCGGATGATCGCCACTTCGCCTTCGAGGGCGCCCTGGTAGGCGGAGGCATGCGGCTCCTCGGTCGGTTCGTCGGTCAGGACGCCGATCTGGTCGAGGTCGGCCTCGATGAAGCCTTCTTCGGAGAGCGCGTTGAGCGCTTCGCGGACGGCGGAATCGTCGTCCGGCGCGCGCAGCATGATATGCAGTTCGATGCCCTCGGCGCCCTTCTTTTCGTAGCCCTTGCCGATGATGATGAAGACCATCGGCCCGTCGAGGTTGTTGTCATTGTCGGGTGTGGCGATCATGGTCATCTCCGCAAGCGAATCCCTGGTATCGTCCGAAGACGAGGCGGAACGGAAGGTTCCCGCACTCTTTAGTGCGATCGGCGATGATTCCCAAACATTATCCGCGAGGGCATGTCATATTTCACGAAACTTGTCTCGAAACCCTCCATTTGCCCCCGAAACCAAGGGTTTGGGGCAATAATTTAGGATTCGGTCTTGACGGGCAGGGGGGAAAACAGTAAACGCCCCGCATCGGAAGCGATGTGAGGCTTGCCCGTTCGGAACGACTCGTTCCGGAGTATGCCTCAGACACGGTTCCATACGCACGTTGAAGACACGAATGCTGCACGCACGACGCATGAGGAATGCGTCCTCTGCTTTCTGTGGTCCATCCGCGAAAAGCGGATCGGGCCACGTTTTGCGCATGAGGAAATGTGTGTGCCGCCGCCGGAAACGGCATCAGATCGGCCCGAAAGGGTACTGAGAAAAACGTAAGGGATGGTTGAATGCCTACCGTAAACCAGCTGATCCGCAAGCCTCGCCAGGCGAACGTAAAGCGTAACAAGGTTCCTGCTCTGCAGGAAAACCCCCAGAAGCGCGGCGTTTGCACCCGCGTTTACACGACGACCCCGAAGAAGCCGAACTCGGCTCTGCGTAAGGTTGCCAAGATTCGCCTGACCAACGGCTTCGAAGTCATCGGCTACATCCCGGGTGAAGGCCACAACCTGCAGGAACACTCTGTCGTGATGATCCGCGGCGGCCGCGTCAAGGACTTGCCGGGCGTTCGCTACCACATCATCCGCGGCGTTCTCGACACCCAGGGCGTCAAGAACCGCAAGCAGCGCCGTTCCAAGTACGGTGCGAAGCGTCCGAAGTAATTCGGAATTCTGATTATCCGGCGCTGCGCGAGGTTCTCCGCGTGGTAAAGCGCCCGTAACAATTGAGAGACGAGAAGTATGTCCCGACGCCATAGTGCAGAGAAGCGTGAGATCAATCCGGACCCGAAGTTCGGCGATCTGGTCGTCACGAAGTTCATGAATGCGATCATGCTCCACGGCAAGAAGTCCGTAGCTGAAAACATCGTTTACGGCGCGTTCGACGTCGTGCAGGGCAAGGCCAAGGCCGACCCGCTGGGTATCTTCCATTCGGCGCTCGACAATGTCGCGCCGCATGTCGAAGTTCGTTCGCGCCGCGTTGGTGGTGCGACCTACCAGGTTCCTGTCGACGTTCGTCCCGAGCGCCGTCAGGCTCTCGCGATCCGTTGGGTGATCGCTGCTGCCCGCAAGCGCAACGAAACGACGATGGTCGATCGCCTTTCCGGTGAACTCATGGATGCCGCAAATAATCGTGGCAGCGCCGTCAAGAAGCGTGAAGACACGCACAAGATGGCCGACGCCAACCGCGCATTCTCGCATTACCGTTGGTAATCTTCACTCGATCGAATTTCGAAAGGCAGTCCTATGGCTCGCGAATATAAAATCGAAGACTACCGCAATTTCGGTATCATGGCGCATATCGACGCCGGCAAGACCACGACCACCGAGCGTATCCTTTATTACACCGGCAAGTCGCACAAGATCGGCGAAGTTCACGACGGCGCAGCCACGATGGACTGGATGGAGCAGGAGCAGGAGCGTGGCATCACGATCACCTCCGCTGCGACCACGACCTTCTGGAAGGGCCGTGACGGCAAGATGCGCCGCTTCAACATCATCGACACCCCCGGCCACGTCGACTTCACCATCGAAGTCGAACGTTCGCTGCGCGTGCTCGACGGTGCTGTCGCCCTCCTCGACGCCAACGCCGGCGTTGAGCCGCAGACGGAAACCGTCTGGCGTCAGGCCGACAAGTACAAGGTTCCGCGCCTGATCTTCTGCAACAAGATGGACAAGACCGGCGCCGATTTCTATCGCTCGGTCGAGATGATCAAGACGCGCCTCGGCGCGACTGCGGTTGTCTGCCAGTTGCCGATCGGTGCTGAAACCGAATTCAAGGGCATCGTCGACCTGATCGAGATGAACGCTCTCGTCTGGCGCGATGAATCGCTCGGCGCCCAGTGGGACGTCGTCGAAATCCCGGAAGACCTGAAGGCTCGTGCCGAAGAATTCCGCGAAAAGATGATCGAGACGGTTGTCGACATCGACGAAGAAGCCATGGAAAACTATCTGAACGGCGTCATGCCGGACAACGATAAGATCCGTGCGCTCATCCGTCGCGGCACGATCGACGTCAAGTTCTTCCCGATGTTCTGCGGTTCTGCCTTCAAGAACAAGGGCGTTCAGCCGCTCCTCGACGCGGTTGTCGAATTCCTGCCGTCGCCGGCAGACATTCCGGCCATCAAGGGCATCGACGTCAAGACCGAAGCCGAAATCGAACGTCATCCCGATGACACCGAGCCGCTTTCGATGCTGGCGTTCAAGATCATGAACGACCCCTTCGTCGGTTCGCTGACCTTCTGCCGTATCTATTCGGGCAAGCTCGAAAAGGGCGCTGCTCTGTTGAACACGGTCAAGGAAAAGCGCGAGCGCGTCGGCCGCATGCTGCAGATGCACTCGAACTCCCGTGAAGACATCGAAGAAGCCTTCGCCGGCGACATCGTCGCTCTCGCAGGCCTGAAGGAAACCACCACGGGCGACACGCTCTGCGATCCGCTGAAGCCGGTCATCCTCGAGCGCATGGAATTCCCCGAGCCGGTCATCCAGATCGCCATCGAGCCGAAGTCCAAGGGCGACCAGGAAAAGATGGGCCTCGCGCTCAACCGCCTGGCTGCCGAAGACCCGTCCTTCCGCGTCAAGACCGACGAAGAGTCCGGCCAGACGATCATCGCCGGCATGGGCGAACTTCACCTCGACATCCTCGTCGACCGCATGCGTCGCGAGTTCAAGGTCGAAGCCACCGTCGGTGCTCCGCAGGTTGCTTACCGCGAAACCATCACGCGCAAGCACGAAGAAGATTACACGCACAAGAAGCAGTCCGGTGGTACCGGCCAGTTCGCGCGCGTCAAGATCGTCTTCGAACCGAACCCGGACGGCGACGACTTCAAGTTCGAGTCCAAGATCGTCGGTGGTTCTGTTCCGAAGGAATACATCCCGGGCGTCCAGAAGGGCATCGAAAGCGTTCTGTCTTCCGGTCCGCTGGCTGGCTTCCCGATGCTGGGCGTCAAGGCGACGCTCATCGACGGTGCCTACCATGACGTCGACTCCTCGGTTCTGGCATTCGAAATCGCGTCTCGCGCCTGCTTCCGTGAAGCAGCCAAGAAGGCCGGTGCTCAGCTCCTCGAGCCGATGATGAAGGTCGAAGTCGTCACTCCGGAAGATTACGTCGGTGACGTTATCGGCGACCTGAACTCCCGTCGTGGCCAGATCCAGGGCCAGGAATCGCGCGGCATCGCCGTCGTGATCAACGCCCATGTGCCGCTCGCGAACATGTTCAAGTACGTCGACAACCTGCGCTCCATGTCTCAGGGCCGCGCGCAGTATTCGATGACCTTCGATCACTACGCACCGGTTCCGACCAATGTCGCAAACGAAATCCAGGCCAAGTACTCCGGTCAGAAGTGACCGGGGTAACCCCGCCCAATCAAATTAGAGAATAACCCCTGACGGGGATAAGAACGGAGAAGCCGGAAATGGCAAAGAGCAAGTTTGAGCGCAACAAGCCGCACGTCAACATTGGCACGATCGGTCACGTTGACCATGGCAAGACGTCGCTGACGGCCGCGATCACGAAGTACTTCGG
>NZ_JALBGW010000111.1:0-15080 GCF_023006485.1 Neorhizobium sp. BETTINA12A | reverse complement strand
GTCATGGTCGGCCGCGGCGCGCAGGGGCGGCCCTGGCATGTCGGCTGGCTCGCCGGTCATGCGGGGCCTACAAGGTCGGAAATCCCCGGCCTGGTCGTCGAACACTACGAGGCGATGCTGGAGCTTTACGGCCGCGAGGCCGGCCTCCGGCATGCGCGAAAACAGCTCGGCTGGTATCTCGACCGTTATGCGGCCGGCCTGCCGGTCGAAGAAAAGGCCGCCATCATGATTTCGAAAGACCCGGCCGATGTCTCGCGCCGGATGACAGCAGCGCTCGGTGGGCAACCCGTCGACGCTCAGAAGGAGGCCGCATGAGCAAGTCCCAGGCGCAGGATGCCGCGATCGGCAATGCGCTCGCCATGGCGGTCCTCAATTCGGTGCAGAACCCGGTGATCCTGGTCGATGCGGCGGGCAAGGTCGCGTTCGCAAACTGGGAGGCGGAGGCCTTCTTCGGCGCCAGCGCCGCCCATCTCGCCAAGAACAGGATCTCCACCTTCATCCCCTTCGGCAGCCCGCTGCTCGCCCTGATCGACCAGGTGCGCGAGCGCAAGGCGCCGGTCAACGAGTACCGTGTCGACCTGTCGTCGCCCCGCCTCGGCCAGGACAAGCTGGTCGACCTCTATGTCGCGCCTGTCGTCAGCGAGCCGGGCTCGGTCGTCGTGGTCTTCCAGGAACGTTCGATGGCCGACAAGATCGACCGCCAGCTCACCCATCGCGCCGCCGCCCGTTCGGTGACCGGTTTGGCCTCGATGCTGGCGCACGAGATCAAGAACCCGCTATCGGGCATCCGCGGCGCCGCGCAGCTTCTGGAAAGCGTCGTCCCTGACGACGATCGGGCGCTGACCCAGCTGATCTGCGACGAGACCGACCGCATCGTCTCGCTGGTCGACCGCATGGAAGTGTTTTCCGACGAACGGCCGGTCGATCGCATCGCCCTCAACATCCATTCGGTGCTCGATCACGTGAAGGCGGTCGCCAAGGCCGGCTTTGCCCGCAAGATCAAGATTTCCGAAATGTACGATCCGTCGCTGCCGCCGGTCTTTGCCAACCGCGACCAGCTGGTGCAGGTCTTCCTCAACCTCATCAAGAACGCGGCCGAAGCCGTCGGTGACCAGCCGGACGGCGAAATCATGCTGACGACCGCCTATCGCCCGGGCATCAAGCTCTCGGTCGCCGGCACGCGGGACAAGATTTCCCTGCCGCTCGAATTCTGCGTCATCGACAACGGACCCGGCGTTCCGACCGATCTCGTGCCGCATCTCTTCGATCCCTTCATCACCACCAAGACGAACGGCTCCGGCCTGGGCCTGGCCCTGGTCGCCAAGATCATCGGTGGCCATGGCGGCATCGTCGAATGCGACAGCCAGGCGCGCCGGACGATATTCCGCGTTCTGATGCCCATGCACAAGGAAGAGGCCATGGACGGCCGCGCCTTGAACTCCACAGGAAACGTAAAATGACTGCCACGATCCTTGTCGCCGACGACGACGCGGCCATCCGCACCGTTCTGAACCAGGCCTTGACCAGGGCAGGCTACGAAGTGCGCATCACCTCCAATGCCGCCACCCTGTGGCGCTGGATCTCTGCCGGCGAGGGCGATCTCGTCGTCACCGACGTGATCATGCCCGATGAGAACGCCTTCGACCTGCTGCCGCGCATCAAGAAGGCGCGGCCCGATCTGCCGGTGCTGGTCATGAGTGCCCAGAACACCTTCATGACCGCCATCAAGGCCTCCGAAAAGGGCGCCTACGATTACCTGCCGAAACCGTTCGACCTGACCGAGCTGATCGCCATCATCGGCCGGGCACTTGCCGAACCGAAGCGCAAGCCCGCCCGCCTCGACGACGACATGCAGGACGGCATGCCGCTGGTCGGCCGCTCCGCCGCCATGCAGGAAATCTACCGCGTGCTCGCGCGTCTGATGCAGACCGACCTGACGCTGATGATCACCGGTGAGTCCGGCACCGGCAAGGAACTGGTCGCCCGTGCGCTTCACGACTACGGCAAGCGCCGCAACGGCCCGTTCGTGGCGATCAACATGGCTGCCATCCCGCGCGACCTGATCGAATCGGAACTTTTCGGGCATGAGAAAGGCGCCTTTACCGGCGCTCAAAACCGCTCTACCGGCCGCTTCGAGCAGGCCGAGGGCGGTACGCTTTTCCTCGACGAGATCGGCGACATGCCGATGGACGCCCAGACGCGTCTTTTGCGCGTCCTGCAGCAGGGCGAATACACCACCGTCGGCGGCCGCACGCCGATCCGTACCGACGTGCGCATCGTCGCGGCGACCAACAAGGACCTGAAGCACCTCATCAACCAGGGCCTGTTCCGCGAGGACCTTTATTACCGCTTGAACGTCGTGCCGCTGCGCCTGCCTCCCTTGCGCGACCGCGCCGAGGACATTCCCGATCTCGTTCGCCATTTCATGCAGATGGCCGAAAAGGAGGGGCTCGACGGCAAGCGTTTCGACACCGAGGCGCTGGATCTCATGAAGGCCTATGCCTGGCCGGGCAACGTGCGAGAGCTGGAAAACCTGGTCCGCCGCCTGATGGCGCTGTATCCGCAGGAGGTCATGAGCCGCGAGATCATCGAATCGGAGCTGCGCTCGGATGTTCCCGACAGCCCGATCGATAAAATGGGCACGCGCAACGGTTCGCTCACCATCGCGCAAGCCGTCGAAGAAAACATGCGCACCTATTTCGCGAGCTTCGGCGACAACCTGCCGCCGCCAGGCCTCTACGATCGCGTCCTGACGGAGCTGGAATATCCGCTGATCCTGGCGGCACTGACGGCCACCCGCGGCAACCAGATCAAGGCGGCCGATCTCCTCGGCCTCAATCGCAACACCCTGCGAAAGAAGATCCGGGAACTGGGTGTCTCGGTCTATCGCAGCTCTCGTGGCGCCTGATGCGTTAGTTTGTTCCCAGCTGCTTGACACCTTCCGCTCATCGTTGCATTTTCGCCACATTGCGTTGCTTAAAGGTCACGCAGGGTTTGGTGAATGCTCGACGGAGTGGCGGCCGTCGAGGGGGTAGGCCGGCCCTTTTTCTGGAAAGTGGCTGTCGCTTCGCTCGGTCTGACCGGGTTGAAATGATCTCCCGCGAGGGTTTTGGGGATCGGAGTGGATTCGATGACGGAAGGCGTAACAGCGCCGATGGCCGAAGACGAGCCAGCGGTGTCAGTGCAGGATCGGCGCGCGTCCTTCGCGCTCCCCGGCCTTCTGCTCGCCGGCGGAGCCTTGATCTGTGCGTCGGTGACACTGTTCATCCTGCTCGGCCTGACCCCGATCGCCCCGACCACCAATGTGGTGATCGCGTCGGCTGCGCTGAATTCGCTTTTCATCCTCTGCCTGATGTATCTGATCGGCCGCGAGATCGTCCGGCTGGTGAAGGCGCGCAACCGCGGCCGCGCCGCGGCCCGCCTGCATGTCCGCATCGTCGTGCTCTTCTCGATCGTGGCGATCACCCCGGCGGTTCTGGTCGCGATCTTCGCCAGCCTCACGCTCAATGTCGGCCTCGACCGCTGGTTCTCGCTGCGCACCCAGTCGATCGTGCAGTCCTCCCAGGACGTTGCCCGTGCCTATATGCTCGAGAATGCCAGCTATCTTCAGGGCCAGACGGTTTCGATGTCGAACGACCTCGAGCGCAACCGGCCGATGTTCTATCTCGACCGTACCGGTTTCGTGGAGCTGATGACCCGCCAGGCGCGCGGCCGCGGCATGCTCGGCGCCTTCCTGGTGCGCGAGGACGGCCAGGCGATCGTTCAGGCCGATATCAAGACCGAAAAGCCGCTGCCGGCGATCCCGGCGGATGCGCTGAAGACCGCGGCGGCCGGCCAGCCGACCTTGATCCCGCCTGGTGTCACCAACCTTGTCGGCGCCGTCATCAAGCTCGATGCCATTCCGGGCTCCTATCTCTATACGATCCGCGCCGTTGATCCGAAGGTCATCTCGGCCATGCGGCTGATGGAGGAGAACACCGCCGAATACCAGGCGATGGAGGCCGGCCGCACATCGCTGCAGATCGCCTTTGCGGTGCTCTATCTCGGTTTCGCGCTGATCGTCCTGCTCGCGGCGATCTGGACGGCGATCGCGGTCGCCGACCGCATCGTCCGCCCGATCCGGCTGCTGATCAGCGCCGCCGACAGCGTGGCGACCGGCAATCTCAACGTCGTCGTGCCGGTGCGTGCCGCCGATGGCGACGTCGGCAGCCTGTCGCGTACCTTCAACAAGATGATTTCCGAAATACGCAGCCAGCGCGACGAGATCCTTGAAGCCAAGGACGAGGTCGACGACCGCCGCCGCTTCATCGAGGCGGTGCTGTCCGGCGTCACCGCTGCCGTTATCGGTGTCGAGGAAGACCGCCGTATCACTATCGTCAATCCGTCGGCGGAACATCTCCTCGACCTTCCCGCCGAAAAGCTGATGGGCGAGAAGCTCCAGGATGTTGCCCCCGAGATCGACCACGTCCTCACCGAGGCGCGCAGCAGGGCCCGCGGCGAGTTCCGCAAGCAGGTGAACCTGATGCGCGGCGGCAAGGAGCGGACGCTGTCGGTCCAGGTCACCCGCGAGGAACAGCGCGCCGCGCATGACAGCTATGTGGTGACGCTCGACGATATCACCGACCTCGTGATCGCCCAGCGCTCCACCGCCTGGGCGGATGTCGCCCGCCGCATCGCCCATGAGATCAAGAACCCGCTCACCCCCATCCAGCTTTCCGCCGAGCGCCTCAAGCGTCGCTACGGCAAGCAGATCGCCGAGGACGATCGCGCCGTCTTCGACCAGTGCACCGACACGATCGTGCGCCAGGTCGGCGATATCGGCCGCATGGTCGACGAATTCTCCTCCTTTGCCCGCATGCCGAAACCCGCCAAGGAAGAGGCCGATCTGCGCGATATCCTGCGCGACGCGATCTTCCTGCGCGAGATGGGCACCACCCATGTCGATTTCATCCGTGAGCTCGGCGAGGAGCCTCTGAAGGGCATGTTCGATGCGCGCATGCTCGGCCAGGCCTTCGGCAATCTCATCAAGAACGCCGTCGAGGCGATCGAGGCGGTGCCGAGCGACCAGGAACGAGACGGCCGCAAGGTCAAGGTGCGATCGGTCTACGATGCGGAGCGCGACACCTATGTGGTCGACATCATCGACAACGGCAGCGGCCTGCCGACCGAAAACCGGCACCGCATCCTCGAGCCATACATGACCATGCGCGACAAGGGCACGGGACTGGGCCTCGCCATCGTCAAGAAGATCATTGAAGAACACGGCGGGCAGCTCGAACTGCACGATGCTCCCGCCGATTTCGATCATGGCAAGGGCGCCATGATCAGGGTGCTGCTGCCGCATCTGGAGCAGGTGGCGGTGCCGGGAACGGATAATAACAAGGAATTGGCTTATGGCGTCTGATATTCTGGTCGTAGATGACGAGGCGGATATCCGCGATATCGTTTCAGGTATTTTGTCCGATGAGGGCCATGAAACCCGCACGGCACATGACAGCGACAGCGCGCTGGCAGCGATATCCGATCGCGTGCCGCGGCTGATCTTCCTGGATATCTGGATGCAGGGCTCCAGGCTCGACGGCCTGGCGCTGCTCGACGAAGTCAAGAGCCGGCATCCTGAATTGCCTGTCGTGATGATTTCCGGCCACGGCAATGTCGAGACGGCTGTCTCTGCCATAAAGCGCGGCGCCTTCGACTTCATCGAAAAGCCGTTCAAGGCCGACCGTCTGATCCTGATCGCCGAGCGGGCACTCGAAAACTCCAAGCTGAAGCGCGAGGTGACCGAGCTCAAGAAGCGCACCGGCGATGCCGCCGAGCTGGTCGGTACCTCGGTTGCCGTCTCGCAGCTCCGCCAGACGATCGAGAAGGTCGCCCCCACCAACAGCCGCGTGATGATCCTCGGCCCTTCCGGCTCCGGCAAGGAACTGGTGGCGCGGATGATCCACAAGCGATCGTCGCGCGTCGCCGGTCCGTTTGTGGCGCTGAACGCGGCGACGATCACGCCCGATCGCATGGAGGTCGCTCTGTTCGGCACCGAAGGCGCTCCCGGCCAGGCGCGCAAGATCGGCGCTCTGGAAGAGGCCCATCGTGGCATCCTCTATCTCGACGAAGTCGGCGAAATGCCGCGCGAGACGCAGAACAAGATCCTTCGCGTATTGGTCGATCAGCAGTTCGAGCGCGTCGGCGGTTCCAAGCGCGTCAAGGTGGATGTCCGCATCATCTCCTCGACCTGCTACAATCTCGAAAGCCTGATCGC
Source organism: Neorhizobium sp. BETTINA12A (assembly GCF_023006485.1). Classification (NCBI taxonomy): domain Bacteria; kingdom Pseudomonadati; phylum Pseudomonadota; class Alphaproteobacteria; order Hyphomicrobiales; family Rhizobiaceae; genus Neorhizobium; species Neorhizobium sp. BETTINA12A. The sequence goes on along the minus strand of NZ_JALBGW010000111.1, from coordinate 8,824 downwards.
CGACGGCTCGTTCCGCGAAGATCTCTACCACCGGCTGGCCGTCGTGCCGGTCAAGGTGCCGGCGCTCGCCGAACGCCGCGAGGACATTCCTTTCCTGGTCGACATGTTCATGCGCCAGATTTCCGAGCAGGCTGGCATCCGCCCCCGCAAGATCGGCGAGGACGCCATGGCTGTCTTGCAGGCCCACGACTGGCCGGGCAATATCCGCCAGCTCCGCAACAATATCGAGCGGCTGATGATCCTTGCCCGCTCCGACGGCCCGGATTCGCCGATTTCCGCCGACATGCTGCCAACCGACCTCGGCGACATGTTGCCGAAGGTGTCGGCCAAGGGCGACTACCACATCATGACGCTGCCGCTGCGCGAAGCCCGCGAAATGTTCGAGCGCGACTACCTGATCGCCCAGATCAACCGGTTCGGCGGCAATATTTCGCGCACCGCGGAATTCGTGGGCATGGAACGCTCGGCACTGCACCGCAAGCTCAAGTCGCTCGGTGTGTAGCCGATGCCGGTACGTAACCCATGAAAGTGATCATATGCGGCGCGGGTCAGGTGGGCTACGGCATCGCCGAACGGCTGTCGCAGGAGGACAATGACGTCTCCGTCATCGATACTTCAGCGACCCTGATCGCCGCGATCACCGAGAGCCTCGACGTCAAGGGTTATGTCGGCCACGGCGCCCATCCGGACGTGCTGGAAAAGGCCGGTGCCGAAGACGCCGACATGATCATCGCGGTGACCCTCTACGACGAGGTCAACATCGTCGCCTGCGAGGTCGCGCAGGCGCTCTTCTCCGTGCCCACCAAGATCGCCCGCATCCGCGCCCAGAACTATCTGAAGCCGGAATATGCCGATCTGTTCAGCCGCCAGAACATGTCGATCGACGTGACGATCTCGCCGGAGATCGAGGTCGGCAAGATGGTGCTGCGGCGCATCTCCTTTCCCGGCGCCGCCGATGTCGTCCGCTTCGCCGAGGATCACATCGCCATGGTGGCGATCGAGTGCATGGAGGATTGCCCGGTCGTCGCCACGCCCCTGCATCAGCTTTCCGACCTCTTCCCCGACCTGATGGCAACCGTGGTCGGCATCGTCCGGAACGGTGTTTTGACCGTCGCCCGCTCCGCCGATGAGCTCGAAGTCGGCGATCTCGCCTATGTCATCTGCCAGCGCGAACACATTCGCCGCACGCTCGGCCTGTTCGGACACGAGGAGCAGGAGGCACGCCGCATCATCATCGCCGGCGGCGGCAATATCGGTTATTACGTCGCCCGCACCATCGAGGAACACCAGCCGAGGACGCGGCTGAAGATCATCGAGAGCGACCGGGACAAGGCGATGGCGGTTTCCGAGCAGCTGCGCAATACGATCGTGCTGCACGGCTCGGCGCTCGACCAGAATATCCTCACCCAGGCGGATATCCAGGATACCGACCTGATCGTGATGCTGACCAACAACGACCAGATCAACATCCTCGGCGCGGTCATGGCGAAATCGCTCGGCTGCAAGTCGAACCTGGTGCTGATCAACTCCACGTCCTTCCATCAGGTCACCGACGCGCTCGGCATCGATGCGCAGATCAATCCGCGCGCCGTGACGATCTCCCGCGTCCTGCAACATGTCCGCAAGGGCCGCATCCGCTCCGTCTATGCGGTGCAGAATGGTGCTGCCGAAATCATCGAGGCCGAGGCGCTCGAAACCTCGCCGCTGGTCGGCCGCGCTTTCCGCGAGCTCGACCTGCCGGACGGCGTCCGTATAGGCGCCATCTATCGCGGCGAGGCGGTGATCCGCCCGAACGGCGACACCAGGATCAAGGCGCGCGACCGGGTGGTGCTGTTTGCCGCCGCCGAAGCCGTGCGCCATGTGGAGCAGCTTTTCCGCGTTTCCATCCAGTATTTCTAACCAGCATTTGCGACAAGCGCAGGGGATATCGATGTCGAGAATTGCCTATGTGAACGGACAATATGTTCGCCATTCCGACGCCGCGGTGCATGTGGAGGATCGCGGTTTCCAGTTCGCGGACGGCGTCTACGAGGTCTGCGAAGTGCGTCACGGCATGATCGTCGACTTGACTCGCCACCTGAACCGCCTCGACCGGTCGCTGAGCGAACTCAGGATGGCATCGCCAATGAGCCGCGCAGCGCTCACCTTCGTCATCCGTGAAGTGCTCCGCCGCAACCGGGTCAAGAACGGCATCTTCTACATGCAGGTGACCCGCGGTGCCGCCCGCCGCGACCACTACTTCCCGGCCCACGGCACGCCGCCGACCATCACCATCACCGCCAAGAGCACCGATCCCTCGGCCGCCGCCAAGAAATATGCAAACGGCATCAAGGTCATCACGCTGCCCGAGAACCGCTGGGACCGCGTCGACATCAAGACGGTCGGCCTGCTACCGAACGTGCTCGCCAAGCAGCAGGCGAAGGAAGCCGGTGCCCAGGACGCCATCTTCATCGACCGCAACGGCATCGTCATGGAAGGCGCGTCCTCCAATGTCTGGATCGTCACGCCGGATGGCGAGCTCGTCACCCGCCCGGCCGAACACGGCATCCTCAAGGGAATCACCCGCACTACGCTCATCGACGTCGCAAAGGAGCTCGGCCTCAAGGTCGTCGAGCGCGAGTTCAAGGCGGAAGAGATGCTGGCCGCCCGCGAGGTGTTTTTCACCTCCGCCACCGGGATCTGTGTGCCGATCGTCGAAATCGACGGAAAGCCCGTCGCCAACGGCCATCCGGGCACAGTGTCGTCAAGTATTCGCGACACCTTTTTCGACGTTGCGGAAAAGACGGCGATTTGATAGTCAAACATCGGGGAAGGGAAGCACGGGGCGCTTTCCGGTCGCCTCTTATCAAGCTTGATCATGATCCCGGCTATTGGCCGGCAAAAAAGAAAGAAGCGGCGCTATGGCGGAACGTTCTCAGAACCTGCAGGATTTATTTCTCAATACCGTTCGCAAGCAGAAGATTTCCCTGACGATTTTCCTGATCAACGGGGTCAAGCTGACAGGTGTCGTGACCTCTTTCGACAACTTCTGCGTCCTGCTTCGCCGTGACGGCCATTCTCAGCTCGTGTATAAGCACGCGATCTCGACCATCATGCCGGGCCAGCCCATGCAGATGTTCGAAACCGAAGAGAACGCCGCCTAACAGGACAGAACAGATTTCAAATCGCGATACTTCCAACGAATCCATGGTCCCGGAGGCTGAAAAGCGCCGGGACGACATGCGTGCGCTCGTCATTGTGCCGGTCCTCAAGCAAGCACGGTCGAAGGCCGGGCAGGGCGACTCAAGTCAGGCACCTGCACCGCAGCGTTCTAACGAAGCCCGCCTCGAAGAGGCGATCGGCTTGGCACGAGCGATCGACCTGGAGATCGTTCAGGGCCTGATCGTGCCGATCAGCCAGCCGCGTCCGGGAACGCTGATGGGCAGCGGCAAGATCGAGGAAATCAAGGCGCTGCTCGACGAGCACGACGCCGGCCTCGTCATCGTCGACCATCCACTGACCCCGGTACAGCAGCGCAATCTCGAAAAGGAATGGCAGGCCAAGGTCATCGACAGGACCGGCCTGATCCTCGAAATCTTTGGTCGCCGCGCTTCCACCAAGGAAGGCACGCTGCAGGTCGATCTGGCGCATCTGAATTACCAGAAGGGCCGCTTGGTCCGCAGCTGGACCCACCTTGAACGCCAGCGCGGTGGCGCCGGTTTCATGGGCGGCCCCGGCGAAACCCAGATCGAAGCCGACCGCCGGCTGCTGCAGGAGCGCATCGTCAAGCTGGAGCGCGAGCTCGAACAGGTCGTGCGCACCCGCCAGCTGCACCGCGCCAAGCGCCGCAAGGTGCCGCACCCGATCGTGGCGCTGGTCGGTTATACCAATGCCGGCAAGTCGACGCTGTTCAACCGCATCACCGGCGCCGGCGTGCTGGCCGAAGACATGCTGTTTGCGACGCTCGATCCGACGTTGCGCCGCATGAAGCTGCCGCATGGCCGCACAGTGATCCTCTCCGATACGGTCGGCTTCATCTCCGACCTGCCGACCCACCTGGTCGCTGCCTTCCGCGCCACGTTGGAAGAGGTGCTGGAAGCCGATCTCGTCCTGCATGTGCGCGACATGTCCGACCCGGACAATGCCGCCCAGGCCGGCGATGTCATGCGCATCCTTGCCGATCTCGGCATCGACGAGAAGGAAGCGGCCGCCCGCATCATCGAGGTCTGGAACAAGATCGACCGGCTCGACCCGGAAGCCCATGAAGCGATCGCCGAACGCGCCGTTGGCCGCGAGAACGTCATGGCGGTCTCCGCGATCACGGGCGAGGGCGTCGAACCCCTGATGGACGAGATCTCGAAACGCCTTTCTGGCGTGCTGACCGAAACCTCGATCACCATCCCGCCGGAAAAGCTCGGCCTCGTCTCGTGGATCTACGGCAACGCCGTCGTCGACGGCCGCGAGGACAACGAGGACGGTTCGGTGACCCTGGACGTCCGCATGTCCGAAGCCGAGGCTGCCGAGTTCGAGCGCAAGCTCGGCAATGGTCCAAAAGCGGACAAGGAAGACTGGGAACGATAGGAAGCGTTCCCTACGCGGCTTCTGCCCCGAGGCGGCTGCGTGCAGCGCCTTGATGTTGCCGGTTTTTTGCGGTGCAAAATAAACCGTCCACGACGGTCACACTTCTTGCGGTATTATCATCCGCGGGCCGGCAACAATGGGTTCGTAATGGTACAAAATCAGCCGCACGAAGAGACCGGAAAACATTTGGCCTATCTGGATGGCTGGCGGGGGATCGCCGTCATCTTCGTAATCGCCGGCCATTTCTGGATAGATGATTTCAAGCCGGGCGTCAGTACATTCGGCGTCGATCTCTTTTTTGTTTTGTCGGGCCGGCTGATGTCGGAAATACTGTTCGTCAAGCGGACCGAATTGCCGACGTTCTTTTTCCGGCGTTTCTCGCGAATTTATCCGGCCCTTTTCGCATTCGTGGTCGTCACGACCCTTGCTTTCCAGGGCACCGACATTTCGCATGGCCCCGTTGCCGCGTTGCTGGCGCTGACGTTCACGATCAACTACGCGATGGTCTATACCCATCCGGTGGCGTTGCTTGATCACCTGTGGTCGCTGTGCGTCGAGGAGCACGCCTATATTCTCCTGGCAGGCATCGCCTTCCTGTCCCGCCGCAGACTGTTTCCGGTCGCCGCTCTGGTCATCGCGCTCGGCATTGCGGCCATGCTGAACGGCATCATCCGCACCGAGCTCGGCGCAAGCGTTCTTTATACCCACTGGCGCAGCGACGTCTCTGTCGCGGGCATATTCATGGCCGGCGGTCTCTGGCTGTTCCTGCGCAATCGCCAGGCTCCCTGGTGGGTCTCGCCGCTGGCGCTGCTGCTTGCGGTCGTGGCGAAGGGGATGCCCTTTCAGGTCGTCTCCTTTGGCCTGTCGACCGCCATGCTGGCACTGTCGATCACCACGATCGACAGCGCTGCTCCGGTCTTCCGCAAGATGCTGTCGGCCAAGGTGTTCACCTATGCCGGACTGTGGTCCTTCTCGCTTTATCTGTGGCAGCAGCCCTTCTACAAGCTTTACCGCGAGGGAGCGGCTCCAACCCCGTTGTTGCTGCTGGCTGCCGTGCTTGTCGCGCTCGTCAGCTTCTACCTCGTGGAAAAGCCCGCCCGGACGGCGCTCAATCGCTTCTTCCAGAACCGCATGGAGAAAGTCGTTACCGCTGGCCGAACGGCATAGAGAGCATCTCCGGAAAACAGCGGCTCAATAGACCCCCGGAACCAGCCTGTATCTCACGCGCTCGCAATAAGCGGCATAGCCCTGCAATTCGGCCCGCAGATGTCTTTCCTCGTCGATCAGGCGGGCGACCAGCCCGCCGACGATAAACACCACGAGTACCAGTCCCCAGAGGGAACCGAGTGCAAGCGGGGCGCCTGCGAAAAGAAGGAGGGCGGAACTGTACATCGGATGTCTCACAAGACCGTAGAGACCGTTGGATACAACCCTTTGGCCGGGTTGGACATCCACGGTCGCAGAGGCATAGGAATTCTGCCGGAAGACGGCAAGACAGCCCGCAAACCCGAGGGCGGTCAGGATGTTTCCGATGACGACGAGCCCAACCGGCGTGGACGACCACGAGAAGCGGTAATCCAGAGCGGAGACCATATAGAGCGCCATGATCACCACGCTATTATACGCCTGGATGCGCTTCTGCGCCGGCTGCGTTTCCGAACCCGGCCCGGCACTCAGCCGTTTCTCCGCAAGTTCGGGACTGTGCGTCACCACATACCAGCCGGTCCCGATCGTCCAGGCGGTGAAGTTCGCCAGGTAGAGCCAGGCCTGCCAATAATTCAATGTGCCCGCGCAGGCGAATATCAGGATTGCCAGGAAGGCTATGAAGATTGCGGTGACTTTGGTCGTTCGGACGCCGAGCCGATTGCTGTGCTCCTGCATGTCACTATCCCGATCTGGTGAGCGAAATGTAGATAACCCTCTGATCGCGGCGATCAAGAGGGCGGGCCGGACAGTCAGCCGAGCGTCCGTTCGATCGCCTTGGCGGCCTGCCAGAGTTCTTCCATGCGTTCCAGCGTGGCAGCCTCCAGCGTCTCATTCGATTGTTGAAGAGACGTTTCTATATAATTGAACCGCCGCCTGAATTTTGTATTCGTGCCGCGAAGCGCCTCTTCCGGATCGGCTTTCACATGCCGGCCGATATTGACCAGCGCGAAGATCAGATCGCCGAGTTCGTCGGTGACCTTGTCCTGGCGTCCGTCACGCAGAGCCTCGCGCAGTTCACCGATTTCCTCCTCGATCTTGTCGAGGATCGGTTCGGCCGCCGACCAGTCGAAGCCGACCTTTGCCGCCCGCTGCTGCAGCTTCAGCGCCTCCGTCAGTGCCGGCTGGGCACGGTGCACGCTGCCGAGATAGCCGAGCTTGAAATCCTCGGTAATGCCGCGCCGCGCCCGCCGTTCGGCCCGCTCGCGCTTTTCTTCCGTCTTGATATCGTCCCACTGCACTTTCACCGCATCCGGCGTCGCCGCATCCGAGACGGCGAAGACGTGCGGATGCCGGCGGATCATCTTTTTGGTGATCGCCTGGACGACATCGCCGAAAGAGAATTCGCCAGCTTCCTCGGCCATGCGGGCGTGGAAGACCACCTGCAGCAGCAAGTCGCCCAGCTCCTCGCAGAGATCGTCCATGTCGTTGCGCTCGATCGCATCGGCGACCTCATAGGCCTCCTCGATCGTATAGGGCTTGATGGTCGAGAAATTCTGTTCGAGGTCCCATGGGCAGCCGGTGACGGGTGTCCTGAGCGCCGCCATGATCTCGATCAGCCGCGAAATATCCTTCGATGCTTCCATCATCTTGTCCTTCAATGCCGGATGTCAGGCGAGCGGTATGGTGTTTTTGTCCTTGCTGGACTGGTAGACGCCGGAAAGCCCGTCATATCGGGCTTTGATCCGGGTCGTCTGGGTCTTGAGGCCGGCACGGAGCGGCTCGCCTTCGCTCTCGACCAGGTCGGCAATTGCGTAGGAATGCCAGAAGGCGTTGTTGCGCCGGTAACCGCCGGGTTCCAGGCCGAAAACCTCTTTGAGGATCTTCAGGTCATGCGGGATGGCGAAGGCGTCGCGCGAATCCTCGTGGCTGAAAAAATAGTAGAAATTGTCGAAGCCGGCCCAGGTGATGGCCGACATGCACATCGTGCACGGTTCGTGAGTCGAGAGGAAAATCAGATCTTTGGTGGGAAGATCTCGTGTAGTTTCATAAAAACGCTTCAGCGTGTGCACTTCGCCATGCCAGAGCGGATTTTCGAGCTCGTTATTAGTCTCTGCAATCACCAGCGACAGGTCCGATTTCTTGAGGATCGCCGCGCCGAAAACCTTGTTGCCGGCTGCAACGCCCTTTTCAGTCAAGGACAGGATATCGTTTTCGATGACGTCGAGAAGGCGGGCGGCAATTGTCATGGGAACTCTTTATCGCAAGGTGTCTAGGCAGTTTATGGCGCGCTACAAGCCGATCGGGGCAAAAAACACTTTAGTCTACAGAAATACTGGAGAAATATCGTCTGCGGTGGCTTTTGCTCAAGAACCGGTTGATCGTAAAACAGAAATACCGGCTCACAATCCAGTTTGCATATCCATTCCTTCAATTCCGATGCGTTATTGTGGATATTGCTGACATATGATTCAGGATACCCGCATGTCACCAAGCCAACAACGCCTGTCGGTCTTCCCGGCTTTCTTCCGCGTCAGCGGACGGAGCGTTGTCGTGTTCGGCAATGGCGACGAAGCCTATGCCAAGGCCCGGCTGTTGCGCAACACCGACGCGGAGATCGTCGCTTATGTCTCGGCGCCGGATGCGGACTATGCCGGCTGGCTGGCCGCTCAGGGTATCGACACCATTCATTCGGATTTTTCGCCGGATCAGCTCGCAGATCAGGTCAAGGGCGCGGTGATGGTGTTTGCCGCCACCGGCGACGCCGCACTGGATCGTGCGATCGTCATTGCCGCCCGCGCTGAAAAAATTCCCGCCAACGCGGTCGATCAGCCCGATTTCTGCGATTTCTACACGCCGGCCCTCGTCAACCGAGCGCCGGTCGCCATTGCCATCGGTACGGAAGGTGCCGGCCCGGTTCTCGCCCAGATGATCCGCGCCCGCATCGACCAGATGCTGTCGCCGTCGCTCGGTGTGCTGGCCCGTCTCGCCGCGGAATATCGTGATGCCGCCGAACGTCTGGTGCCGCGTGGCGTGTCGCGCCGCATCTTCTGGCGCCGCTTCTTCTCGGCCGATGTCGCAAGCGCCGTCGATGCCAACGATATTGCCACCGCCCGCCGCT
>NZ_JALBGW010000110.1:0-15196 GCF_023006485.1 Neorhizobium sp. BETTINA12A | reverse complement strand
CTTTCCGGCCTTGCGACGCTCACGGGTCCGCGGCATGGCGGCGCCTGGACCGGCGTCACCGTGCTCGCGGAAAAGGCGGCGTCGGTCGGCGTGCGCGAGGCGATCCGCAGCATGCTGTCCTCGGAAGGCGTCGTCAGGCCCTTCGGCCACCGGCTCTATCCGCATGGCGATCCAAGGGCACGGGCGCTGATGGCGAGTTTCGAGGCGCCGCCGCTCTACGCCTCGCTTGCCGAAGCCGGGGAGGAACTGCTCGGCGAGCCGATCAATATCGATTTCGCACTGGCATCGCTTGCCGCGACCTTCAATCTTCCTGAAGACGCGCCGCTCGTCATGTTTGCGCTTTCGCGCACCGCCGGCTGGCTGGCGCATGCCATGGAGCAGGTCGAGAGCGGACATCTGATCCGGCCACGGGCGCGTTATACCGGCCCGGGCAGCGAATCCGGTGCATAGCGTCCGTTAAAGGCTGGCGGCCCCCACGGCTGACATGACACCACCACAATAACTCCTTTATCCTGCAAGGGGAATCACGGGTGAGCATGGACGATGTTGGGCAGCAATTTCAGCTTGAGTTTGAGCCTTTTCGTGGCGCAGGGGCGCGAACGCGACGCGGCCGAGTTCTACAAGAACGTCTTCGGCGCCACGGAAACCAATTCCTATGAAATGCTGCGCCTGACGATGATCGAGCTGCAGCTCGGACCGATCGGCATCGTCGTCTGCGGATCCGATCCGGAAAGGGAGTCAGCACCTTCCTATCAGGGGCCTTACCATCCGAAAAACGACGGCGCCGTCAGCACGATCTTCCAGTTGACGGTGCCGGATGTCGAAAGCGTGGTCGATTTGGCGTTCGAATTCGGCGGCATGATGCGCGACAGGATACAGACGGACATGAATGGTCGCCAGGTGGCGTCGATCTTCGATCCGGCCGGTCACGTCTGGGTGCTGACCGAGCGGGAGCGGGAGCGGGAGCAGGACGAGGAATAGGATCGTCGCGGCCGTTCGGGGCGCGGATAGAGACCGGGCCGGCTGACGGAACTCTTCAGCTCAAGGGCGGATCAGCAGGATCGGGCAGGGGGCGCCGGCCGGCAGCTCCGGCGCGTGCGCCGGGCGGATGACGAGGCCGTCGGAATGGGCAAAGATCTTCATCATCGATGAGTCCTGCTTCGCGAAGGCCTCGGCGACGAGATTGCCGTCGCGGTCTCTCGTCAGCCTGGCGCGCAGATAGTCCTGGCGCTGGTCGTTGGCGAGAAGTTTGCTTGCCGCGACACCCTGCACCTCCCTGCGCTTTTCCGGCAGGTGTGCGAGCTTGCGGATCAGCGGTTCGAGGAAGAGCAGACTGGTGACGAGGCTCGCAACCGGATTTCCCGGCAGGCCGAGAACCTGCATTTCGCCGAGCGCGCCGACCATCAGGGGCTTGCCCGGCCGCATGGCGATGCGCCAGAAATCCAACTCCATGCCGGATGCCTTCAGCGTCGATTGCACCAGGTCGTGATCGCCGACCGAGGCGCCGCCGAGGGTCACCAACACGTCGGCCTTGGCCGCACGGGCCTTGTCGATGGCCGCGGTGATATCTTCAGGCCGGTCGCGGACGATGCCGAGATCGAGAACTTCGCCGCCATTGTCGCGCACCAGCGCGGAAACGCCGAAGGTGTTGGAGGCGATGATCTGCGCGTTCCCGGGCGTGGCGCCGGGCGGCACAAGCTCGTCTCCGGTCGCAAGGACTGCGACGCGGGGCCGGCGATAGACGGAAAGCTCCGGGTGGTTCATGGCCGCGGCGACCGTCAGATGCGAGAAGTCGATGAGCGTGCCGGCCGGGAGCACGGTTTCGCCCTCGGCAAAGTCCTGGCCGCGGGGGCGCACATGCCGGCCCTTCACCACTTCGAACCTGGTGCGGATGCGGACGCCTTCAAGCTTTTCGGCATCTTCCTGGATGAGGATGGAATCGGCCCCTTCCGGCAGGGGCGCACCGGTGAAGATGCGCACGGTCTCGCCCTTGCCAACCGTACCTTCGAAAGCGTGGCCGGCGGCGGCGGTACCGATCACGGTCAATTCGGCCCCGATCGACGGCGCGTCGGAAGACTTGAGTGCATAACCATCCATGGCAGACGCGTCGAAGGGAGGCTGGGTGAGCCGGGCAACGAGGTCCGTCCCAAGGACTCGGCCATTTGTTTCACCGAGAGCGATGGTTTCCACCGCTGCGATCGGGGTCGCCTTGCCGAGCAGGCGGTTCTTCGCTTCGGAAACGGGCAGTAGCGCCATTCTCAGTCCTCTGCGCGATAGGTTCCGGATTTGCCGCCGGTCTTTTCGAGAAGGCGGATGCCGCCGATCTCCATCGCCCTATCGACGGCCTTGGCCATGTCGTAGATCGTCAGGCAGGCGACCGAGGCGGCCGTCAGCGCTTCCATCTCGACGCCGGTCTTGCCGGTGAGTTTGGCGGTTGCTGTCACCCGGAGGCCCGGAAGGTGCTCGTCCTCGATGATATCCACGACCACCTTGGTCAGCATCAACGGGTGGCAGAGCGGGATGAGATCCGAGGTCTTCTTGGCGGCCATGATGCCGGCGAGCCGCGCCGTGCCGATCACGTCGCCCTTCTTGGCATTGCCTTCGCGGATCAGCGCGAGCGTCGCCGGAAGCATACGCACATAACCTTCGGCCGTCGCCGAGCGGCTGGTCTCGGCCTTGTCGCCGACATCGACCACATGCGCCTCGCCGGAAGCGCCGATATGGGTGAGGCCAGTCATTATTCTGCCGCCTGGGCCGCAGCCTCGCCGGTTAAAAGAAGGCGGGTGGCGGCGGCCACGTCGTCCTTGCGCATCAGGCTTTCGCCGACGAGGAAGGTGTTGATGCCGACCTTTTTCAGGCGCTGGCAGTCCTCATGGGTGAAGATGCCGCTTTCGCCGACGAGCAGCCGGTCGGCCGGCACCATCGGCGCCAGCCGCTCGCTTGTTTCGAGGTTGAGCTCGAAGGTGCGCAGATTGCGGTTGTTGATGCCGATCAGCGGCGAGGGGAGTTTCAGCGCCCGCTCTGTTTCCTCTTCGTCATGCACCTCGATCAGCGCATCCATACCGAGTTCAGCGGCAACATCGTAAAGCTCGCGCGCCTCGTCGTCGGAAAGCGATGCCATGATCAGCAGGATGCAATCGGCACCCCAGGCCCGCGCCTCGTGGATCTGGTAGGTCTCGAACATAAAATCCTTGCGCAGCGCCGGCAGCGAACAGGCGTTGCGGGCGGCGGTCAAGAATTCCGGCGCGCCCTGGAAGCTCGGCGCATCGGTGAGGACGGAGAGGCAAGTGGCGCCACCGGCTTCGTAAGCGGCGGCAAGCGACGGCGGATCGAAATCCGGGCGGATGAGGCCCTTGGACGGGCTTGCCTTCTTGATCTCGGCGATCAGGCCGAAGGCACCGGTATCCTGCCTCGCCTTCAACGCGCGATGAAAACCGCGCGGGGAGGGCTGGTCCGCAGCGCGGGCCTTCAGCTCCGCAAGCGGTACGCTCGCCTTGGCAGCGGCGATTTCCTCGCGCTTATAGGCTTCGATCTTCTTGAGGATATCCGTCATGACCTCAATCCTTTTCGTTCGAGACGGCAACCAGACGGTCGAGCGCTGCCGCCGCCTCGCCGCTCTCCAGCGAACGGGTGGCAAGCTTCATGCCGTCGGCGATCGTCTCCGCCCGGCCGGCAACGATCAGCGAGGCGGCCGCATTGCAGAGCGAAATATCGCGATACGCATTCTTCGCACCACCGAGCACGGCGCGCAATGCCGCCGCGTTGTGGACGCCATCGCCGCCCTTCAGTTCGTCCAACGTTGCAGGCCGGACGCCGAAATCCATCGGCGTCAGCTCGAAGGACCGGATCTTGCCGTCTTCCAGCGCCGTCACCTGGGTAATGCCCGTGGTGGTGATCTCGTCCATGCCATCGCCGTGGACGATCCAGACGGTTTCCGAACCGAGATCGCGCAGCACTTCCGCGATCGGCTCCAGCCATTTCGGCGCGAACACGCCGAGGAGCTGGCGCTTGGCGCCGGCCGGGTTGGAGAGCGGGCCGAGCAGGTTGAAGATCGTACGCGTGCCGAGCTCGACGCGGCTGGGGCCGACATGGCGCATCGCCGCGTGATGCATCGAGGCGAACATGAAGCCGATGCTCGCTTCCCGGATGCAGCGGGAGATCTGGTCGGGACCGATCTCCAGATTGACGCCCAGAACGCCGAGTGTGTCGGCCGTGCCGGATTTCGAACTCAACGCCCGGTTGCCGTGCTTGGCGACCGGGACGCCGCAGCCGGCGACGATCAGGGAGGCAAGCGTGGAGATGTTGTAGGTGCCAAGGCCGTCGCCGCCGGTGCCGACGATATCGATGGCGTCGGCGGGGCCGGAGACGGGCAGCATCTTCGATCGCATTGTTTCGACCGCGCCGGTGATCTCGGCAACCGTCTCGCCACGAACGCGCAGCGCCATCAGGAAGCCGCCGATCTGCGACGGCGTCGCTTCGCCCGACATCAGGATGTCGAAAGCGCCTCGCGCCTCTTCGTGGCTGAGGCTCTCGCCATTGGCAACCTTGGCAAGCAGGGGTTTCAGCTCAGGCATGGTCGGCCGTCCCTCTGTTTCACTGGAGCATGGCCCGGTCGACCACGGTCTGGTTGACGGACACGCCGTAGCTGGTCTTCAGACTGTTGACCATCTGATCGAGCATGTCGTCACCGGCAGCGTTCGCCATCTGCTGCAGCTGCTGGTCGCCGGAGAGCGCATCCGTCGTCGCCTGGTCGACGGCGGCGACCTTCATCAGAAGGCGGCTTTCGCCGTCGGAGCCGAGCGCGGTCGCGGTTGTATTGACCGGGCCGGCGAAGGCTGCCGAAATCGCCTCGTTGCCGAAGATCGCATCCTCGGCGCCGCGGCGCAGGCCCTGCTTGTTTTCGACCGCAACACCGAGTTCGGTGGCGATGGCTGCCAGCGTCTCGCCCTTGTCGAGGCGGCCCTTGAGTTCGGTCGCGCGGGCGGCAAGCGCCTGGCGCTGCTGTTCGGCGGTCCAGTCGGCAACGGCCTTGTCGCGCACATCGGCGAGGGGGCGGTCCCGCTCGGGCACGATATTGCGCACCTCGAACCAGACGTAACCATCATTGCCGAGGTTTACCGGAATGGTGTCAGCGCCCGGTTCGGTGCGGAAAACGTCTCCAAGCAGCGTGTTCGAAGCGGGAAGCTCGGTGATCCGCTGCTCCTTCTCGTTGCGGCCGGAGGCATCCGACGTCACGGTGACAGCCTTGAGGTTGAGCGCCTTGGCGGTATCCTCCAGCGAGGTGCCGCCGCTGCGCATATCCTCGAAACGGTCGTGGACGCTCAAGACTTCCTGGGACGCGGAAGAGACGGCAAGCCGCTTGCGGATCTCCTCCTTGACCTCGTCGAACGATCGCGTCGTCTCCGGGCGGATATTGGTGACGCGCAGGATGACCGGGCCGAAGGTGCCGGCGATGACAGCCGTCGTTCCGCCGCTGGCAGTGATCTTGAAGGCCGGATCGGCAAAGGCCGGATCAGGCACGTTCTCCTTGGTGAAATCACCGAGCAGAACGTCCGCCGCGGTCTTGCCCTGATCCTTGATGATCTGGTCGAAAGTGGCGGTACCGTCCTTCAGCTGTGCCGCTGCCGCCTGCGCCATTTCCTTGTTGGGGAAGGGGAGCTGCTCGATGGTGCGGGTTTCGTGCGTCTTGTAGTTGTCCTTGCGCTTTTCGTATTCGGCGCGCGCTGCTTCGTCGGTCACCGAAGATGCATCGGCAATATCGCCCGGCTGCAGCTTCACATAGGCGAAGGTGCGGTATTCAGGTGCGCGGTAACGGGTCTTCACGCCTTCGAACCAGGCAGAAAGCACATCGTTCGCCGGCGCCTTCACCGGATCGATATTGGCATTGGACAGCAGGATGTAGTCGATCGAGCGGGTCTCGTCGCGATAGCTCTTCAAGGCATCCACCAGCACTTTCGGCGGCTGGAAGCCGTCCGAAACCGCCTCGACGATCTGGCTGCGCACCGCGACCTTGCTGCGCTCCTTGATGTAATCGTCTTCGCGGATGCCGGCATTGCGCAGGCGCGAGGTGAAGAGATTGCGGTCGAACTGGCCGTTGACGCCCTTGAAGGCCGGGTCTTCGGCGATCAGTTTGGCGAGGCGGTCTTCCGACAGGCCGAGGTTCATGTCACGGGAAAGCTGATCGAGTGCGGCACCAGCCGCGAGCTGTGTGAACACCTCGTTCTGGACGCCGAAGGCGCGAGCCTGCTCGGCGGTCAGCTGCGTGCCGAACTGGCGGCTGAGATTGGCGATCTGGCGCTGATAGGCGAGGCGGAATTCCTGGCTCGAAATCTGCTGGTCACCGACGGTCATCACCGTGTTGCCGCTCGCCGTCACCAGGGAGTGCGAAACGCCCCAGATGGCGAACGAGGCAACCAGAAGCAGGAGAAGCGACTTGGCAACCCAGGAGCGGGCGGCGTTTCTGAGGGAATCAAGCATCGATCAACATACCTTGCGTACAGTCCTGCCGCCCGAAAAGGCGGATTGAAGGACTGTCTCTAAATCAAACCGAGATAGAAATGAAGGCATGCTGACGGAAAAGCGAAAACCTCCCGTTCAGGCGCGTCTGGCGGTCTTCACGATCGACGGAATTGGGGCCGCATCGAGCCGGGCGGCGAGAGCCTCGGCGTCCCGTGGGGCGCGTACTTTCACGTCGTTGTCGAAGTAGACATAGACGTCCAGCCCGTGCGCACGCGACGGGGAAGGCGGCCCCACGCGTTCGGCGTCCTTCGGGTCGCGACCCTTCGTCCATTGACGGATGAGCTGCGCCCAGCGGTCGAGCGCCTTGTCATCGCAGCCGCTGACATAAAGCTGTTCGGAGCCATGCAGGCGGCAATAGACGAAATCGGCGGTGAGATCCATCAGGAGCGGCCATTCAACCGTGTCTGCCACGACAAGACCCACCTTGTAGTGACGCAGCAGGTCGATGAAATCCTGTGAGCGGAAGCTGTCGTGGCGGATTTCCAGCGCATGGCGGATCGGCCGGTCCGCATCGGTTTCGACATAGGCGCGCCCCTCCAGACGCGCGTCGTGCCGGCGAGCGAGTTCGGCGGCATCCGCCGTAGTCTTCGGTAAAAGCTTGAGGAAGGGCTCGAAACGGTCCGGATCGAATTTCATTCGCGGGGGAAACTGCCAGAGGACCGGTCCGAGCTTCTTGCCGAGCCTGAGGACCCCGGACGCCAGGAAATTAGCGAGCGGCGTCTCGATATCGATAAGACGGCGCATATGGGTTATGTAGCGCGAACCCTTGATGGCGAAGACAAAGTCGTCGGGCGTCGCGTCATGCCAGGCGGCAAAGCTTTCCGGCCGCTGGAGCCCATAGAAGGTGCCGTTGATCTCGATCGAACGGAAATGTTCGGCCGCATAGGCCAGTTCCTGCTTCTGCGACAGTCCCTGGGGATAAAAGACACCGCGCCAGGGTTTGTAGGTCCAGCCCGAAATGCCGATCCGGATATCGCCCGACTGCTTCTTCATCGCACCACCTGATGTCATGGTGATCCGAACACATTCGTGGTGCGGTGGTTCCCGGAATCGGCTCTATTTCGTGAAGATGAAAAAGGCTCCGATGGCGATGAAACCGAAGCCGACAATCTGCTTCCAGTGGATCGGCTCGCCCAGATAAAGCACCGAGAAGATGACGAAGACCGAGAGCGTGATGATCTCCTGAATGGTCTTCAGCTGCGCCGCATTGAAGTATCCGTAGCCGATGCGGTTGGCCGGAACCTGGGCGCAATATTCAAAAAACGCGATGCCCCAGCTCACCATAATGACGAGATAAAGCGGCTTGTTTTCAAACTTCAGGTGCCCGTACCAGGCGAACGTCATGAAGACGTTCGACAGGATCAGAAGGCCGATGGTGAGAAGGGGCGTGGCATTTGCGAACATGATGGGAGAATCCGTGACAGGCTGCTGATGCGCTACGGCAAGCATGTTCGACCGCCAAACGCAAGCGCGCACGACCTTCCGAGACGTCCCGGCGCTTCAGGCCTCATGCCCCATCGCCGGCCCGTAAGGCCAAATCAGTGGAGCGTTCCAGGGCGGATTTCGTCTTCGAGAATGCGGAAGGCTTCGTAGAGCGCCTCGACCAGGATATCGGTCAGCTTGTCTGCGTCGTTGTCCTGAAGGAACAGCGCGAGCGACTGTTCGGACGGCTGGTGGGTAGTGGTTTCGTTCGACATATCATTGTCCTCAATCTGAACCGGAATCATTCCGGATGAGGCCGACGTTAGGGAGGCTTGCTTGCGCCGAGCTTGACGAAGCCGACCGGCCAGGAAGCCTCCGCGGGAAAGAACGGGCGTCCGTCGCTAACGTTCCCAATTTGATACAATTGGCGGAGGGATGAAAGGCCTCGGGGAGCGTGACATTTCGACTTTGCAGGATTGGGACGTTTCGAATTTGAACCCGCCGGCATACGAACAAAGATCGCATAAGATAGATTATGGAACTAAACTCTATGCCGGAAAGCCCGGAAACATTGGGTTTCTCCATCGCCGATCCTCCGCGGAGCATTGCGGCGAACAATGAAGGCATATCAGACTGAGCTTGTCTCCCACGGTTTGCACGACCCGCAATCAGAGATCGACATCAATCTCGAACGTCAGGCCGTCATAAGCCGGTTCGACATGCGGCGGCGTTTCCGCCATCACCGTGTCGTAGTCGAGCGGAAGATGCATATGGGTCAGGATCGCGCGCTTCGGTGCAAATTTCGCGATCCATTCGAGCGCCTGTTCGAGCGACAGATGGCTTGGATGATATCTGTACTGCAGCGTATCGATGATCAGCACGTCGAGCCCGCCGAGCCTCGATACGCTTTCGGGCGGAAAGTCGCTGACGTCGCTGCAATAGGCCACGTCATCGATCCGGAAGCCCAGCGAGTTGATGTCGCCATGGACCTGCAGATGCGGCAGGAAACGGATCGGGCCGCCCGGCCCGTCTATGACGATCGGTTCGTCCATTGTCTCGATCAGGAACGGCCGTACGATCGGCGGATAGTTGCCGCCCTTGGGCGTTTCAAGGCAATAACCGAAGCCCTGGCGGATCCGGTCCATGGTGAAAGGATCGGCATGGATCGGAATGCGATGGTGCTGAAGGATGAAATAACCGCGCAAATCGTCGATGCCGTGCAGATGGTCCGCATGCGCGTGGGTATAGAGAACCGCATCGACCCGCTGCACCCTGGCGGCGATCATCTGCTCGCGAAAATCCGGGCCGGTATCGACCACCACCACGGTGCTTGCGCCATCCGGCGCGATCTGCTCGACCATGAAGGCGGCGCGCGTGCGGCGGTTCTTCGGGTTTTCCGGGTCGCAGGCGCCCCAGTCGCCGTTCAGCCGTGGGACGCCGGGCGACGACGCGCAGCCGAGGATGGTGAAACGGCGCCGATACCTCGCCACAGGTTAGAGCCTCGGCATCTTGGAGAAGACGCGGAACGCGTTCTCCGTGGTGATCCTGGCGATTTCCTCGTAGCTGACGCCCATGCATTCAGCCAGCACTTCGGCCGTGTTGACCACATAGGACGGCTCGTTGCGCTTGCCGCGCCAGCGCTTTGGCGCCAGATACGGGGCATCGGTTTCCACAAGCAACCGGTCGAGCGGCACGGTTCTGGCGATCGCGCGCAGGTCTTCCGATTTCGGGAATGTCAGGATGCCTGAGAACGAGACGTAACCGCCGAGCTCGACGCCGATCCGGGCAAGATCTGCGCCGGACGAGAAGCAGTGCAGGATGAAAGGGAAGGCCCCCTTCCCGCTTTCCGTCGTCAGGATCTCGCCCATGTCCTCGTCGGCGCTGCGGCTGTGGATGACCAGCGGCAAGCCGGTTTCCCGGGCGGCTGCGATATGGCGGATCAGCCCGGTCTTCTGGTCGGCCGGTGTCTGGGTGTCGTAGAAATAGTCGAGCCCGGCCTCGCCGATCGCGACGATTTTTTCATGCGCGTTGGCGAGCCGCACCAGGTCTTCGGTCTCTATGTCCAGCTCTTCGCCGGCATTGTTCGGATGGGTTCCAACCGAGCAGAAGACGGACGGATATTGCTCGGTGAGCGCCAGCAGCCCATCGAGTTTCCGCACCCGCGTCGAAATCGTCACCATCTGGCCAACGCCGGCCTCATGGGCGCGCGACACGATCGCGTCGCGCTCCTCGCCAAAGTCGGCAAAATCCAGGTGGCAATGGGTATCGATGAGCATGGGTAAGGCCTTACGCGCTCGCTTCCGGCGCCACGTAACGCGGGAACACCGGCGTCGGCGCTTCGAGCGGCGTGCCGGGCTTCAGGCGACCGGCTTCGCCGAGTGCCGCAAAATCCCGTTTATCGATCGGAGACGCCACAAGATCGAGCAGCTTGGCCGACGAGTCCGGCATGAAAGGCTGCAGCAGAACGGCGATCTGGCGCACGACTTCCGCCGTCACGTAGAGCACCGTGCCCATGCGGGCCGGATCGGTCTTTTTCAGCACCCACGGCGCCTGCGCCGCGAAATAACGGTCGGTGTCGGAAACGATACCGATGATCGCCGCAAGAGCGCGGTTGATCAGCTGCTTGTCCATTTCCTCGCGGCAGACGGCAATCAGGCCGTCGGCAGCCGCAAGCAGTTGCCTGTCGGCGTCGGTAAGCTCGCCCGGTTCCGGAACATGGCCGTCGCAGTTCTTGACGATCATCGATAGCGAGCGGCTGGCGAGGTTGCCGATGCCGTTGGCCAGATCCGCGTTGACGCGGGTGGCAATCAGCTGATCGTTGCAATTGCCATCCTGGCCGAAGGAAATCTCGCGGCAGAGATAGTAGCGCACGTAGTCGAGCCCGAACTTCTCCAGAAGCTCGAATGGGTCGACGACATTGCCGACCGACTTCGACATTTTCTCGCCGGCATTCAGCACGAAGCCGTGGGCAAAGACGCGCTTCGGCAGCGGCAGCCTGGCCGACATCAGGAAGGCCGGCCAATAGACCGCATGGAAGCGGATGATGTCCTTGCCGATGATATGCGCGTCCGCCGGCCAATATTTGGCACGCGGGCCGTTCGGGTCTTCCATGTAGCCGGTTGCGGTGATGTAATTGGTCAGCGCATCGACCCAGACATACATGACATGCGCCGGATCGTTGGGTACCTTGATACCCCAGTCAAAGGTCGTGCGCGATACCGACAGATCCCGCAGGCCGGATTTCACGAAGGAGATCACCTCGTTGCGGCGCTCGTTGGGGCCGATGAAATCCGGGTTCTCCTCGTAGTGCTTCAGCAGCTTGTCGCCGTATTCGGAGAGCTTGAAGAAATAGCTCGACTCCTCCACCCATTCCACCGGCGTTCCCTGCGGTCCATAGCGGACGCCATCGCGGACCGACGTTTCGTCCTCGGCATAAAACGCTTCGTCGCGCACCGAATACCAGCCCGCATAGGTGTCCTTGTAGATGTCGCCATTATCGGCCATGCGGTTCCAGATGTTCCTGGAGGCCTCGTGGTGGCGCGGCTCTGTGGTTCGGATGAAATCGTCGTTGGACGCGTTGAGCAGCTTGCCCATCGCCCGGAATTCGCTCGAATTGCGCTCGGCAAGCGCTTCCGGCGAAATGCCTTCGGCGCGCGCCGTCTGCTGCATCTTCTGGCCGTGTTCGTCCGTGCCGGTCAGGAAAAAAACATCCTTGCCGTCCAGGCGCTGGAAGCGCGCCATGGCATCCGTCGCGATCAACTCATAGGCATGGCCGATATGCGGCTTGCCGTTCGGGTAGGAAATCGCAGTGGTGATGTAATAGGGCGTCTTGTCGGACATCGGGGGCACTCGGGCACTTGGATTTGGATCATGCCGCTCTTAGCGCATGTTTCGCTGATGCGAAACACAAAGTTCCTTATGCGGTTCCCGCCCCTGCCCTTAAAGTTCAGCGCCGCGCGGCATCGAGGATCGACAGGATCGTCTGCTTGCGGTCCAGATTGTAGGCCTGCGCGATGGTGATCTTCTCGGTCATGTCGCTGACCAGTTTCGCCTGCCGGTCGGCCGTCGGAAGATCGCCAGCAAGGGCGGCGTTCCGCGCCTTGGCGATCAGGTGATCGCTCAGGTGCTCCAAGAAAAAGCCGAAGATCACTTCGCTGTCCTTGCCGGACAGCACATCCGCGAGCCGGTGCATCGCCTTGCGGGCTGTCGGACCGTCGGCTGCGACCACCTCCTCGAAAGCGGAAATGATCTCGGTGCCGCCATAGTTCAGGAGTTTCAGCGCCTGGGAAATGCTGCCCTTGGACTTGGCCAGCACCATCTCTTCCGTCTTGCCGCCGTCGAGCGGCGTACCCAGACCCGCGAGCGCCTTTGCAAGGTCTCTGTCACCGAGCGGCGACAGCCTCAGCGACTGGCATCGCGAACGGATCGTCGGCAGCAATTTCCCGGGCGCATGCGAGAGGACCAGGAACAGCGCCCGGCGCGGCGGTTCCTCGAGGATCTTCAGGATGGCATTCGCCGCATTGCGGTTCAAATCGTCGGCCGGATCGATGATGACGATGCGCCAATTGCCGGTGCCTGACGTCTGGGAGAAGAAATGCCCGGCTCGGCGCACCTCGTCGACCGTGATCGCCGTTTTCGTCTTGCCGGTCTTCTCGTCCACCGGGCGGGCGAGATGCAGGAGGTTATGCGAGGCGCCGGAGGCGATCTGCCGGCTGACCGACGAATTGAGATCGGGATCGGCGAGATGATCGGGCGCAGTCGCGGGATCGGGATGCGAAAGCACGTGGTTGGCAAAACGGAAAGCGAGCGTCGCCTTGCCGATACCTTCCGGTCCTTCGATCAGGATCGCATGGTGACCCTTCCCCGAACGATAGCTGCGGGCCAGAAAATCCTCGGCGGTCTGGTGGCCATAAAGATGCGGATTGCGCGCCGGCGGCACGGCGCCTTCCAGAATACCGGCGGTTTCCTCGCTCATCCGACCGATTCCGCACTGCTCTTCTGGGTAAAGCTTAGTTCCCGCACCAAGGGCTCGACGATCGCGAAAATCTCGTCGGCGATCTCGTCCTCAGGGCGCTCCGCGTCGACCACATGGCAGCGTTCCGGTTCCGCCTCGGCGATTTCGAGATAGGCTTCGCGGCGTTTTTCGTGAGTTTCGATCTCCTCGCGTTCAAAACGATCGGGCGCGCTGTCGGCTCCGCGTTTGCGGGCACGTTTCAGCCCGACCTCGGCGGGCAGGTCTAGGATCAGCGTGCAATCCGGCACCACGCCGTTGATCGCCACCCGCTGCAGCGCCTCGATATAGTCAGGTTCCAGATTGCCGGTGACGCCCTGGTAGACGCGCGAGGAATCGATGAACCGGTCACAGAGCACGACCGCGCCGCTTTCAAGCGCCGGGCGGATCACCTCCTCGACATGGTCGTTACGGGCCGCGGCAAACAGGATTGCCTCCATCCGCACGCCGAACTCTTCCGCCGCACCCGAAAGCAGAACATGGCGCACGGCTTCTGCTCCCGGCGAGCCGCCAGGCTCCCGCGTCATCAGCACATCATGCCCGCGGCGGCGCAACTGATCCGCCAGCCGGCGAATCTGGGTGGATTTGCCAGCCCCCTCGCCGCCTTCGAAAGTTACGAACAATCCGGAATGTTCTGCCACGCGTCTTTCCGCACTCATTTTTTGTCAGCTTATAACGCATAAGGGTGCGCTGCGAAACATCGTGTTGTCAAAGCCAGAAGAACATCAGCTCGAGCAATGCATCCGTCGCCTGGCTGACGAGGCTGCCCGTTCCGACCGGTTTGGCGGTTACCAGCGGCACTTCCCGCACCACCCGGTCGCCTGCCGAAATCCTCAGCACGCCGACATCCTGGCCTTCGGTTACCGGAGCCCGCAATGGCCACCGATAGACGATTCGGCCGGACAGGCGGTCGGGATTATTGGCGGGCAGGTAGATATCGACCGGTTCCTTGGCGACGAGATCCACATGGCCCGTCGTACCGCCATAGACGCTCGCCTGGCCGATCACCTCGCCCTGCTTGAACAGGACCTTGGTCTCGAACGAGGAAAGCCCCCATTCGAGCACCCTTTTCGCTTCCTCCAGCCGCTCCTTGTCGCTTGCAAGCCCACCCATGGCGAGGAACAGCCGCGTGCCGTTGCGTGCCACAGAGGCCACCAGGGCATAACCCGAACCTTCCGCAAAACCGGCGCCCAGGCCGTCAACGCCGATATTGAGTGAAAAAAGCGGGTTCTTGTTACGCTGGAAGATCTTGTTCCAGGTGAAATCCGGCTGCGCGTAGATCGGATAGAATTCCGGATATTCGCGGAAGATATGGCGAGAGAGTTCGACGAGGTCTCGCGCGGTCGTGCGGCTCTCCGTGTCCGGCAGACCGGTGGAATTGCCGAAGACCGACCGGCCGAGACCCAGATCCTTGGCGCGCGCCGTCATCCGGGCTGCAAATTCGCGTTCGGAATGGGAAAGGCCCTCTGCCAGCACGATGCAGGCATCGTTGCCATTCTGGACGACGACGCCTTTGACGAGGTCTTCGACGCGTATCTGCGATTTCAGCGCCGCGAACATGGTCGTGGTGCCCGAGGGCGCCCCGCCGGTGCGCCAGGCAAATTCGGAGACCGGATAGGTCGTGTCGCGGCTGATCTCGCCGCGCTTCAACGCGCTGAAGACCACTTCCATGGTCATCAGCTTGGCAAGCGACGCCGGGGGAAAACCCTGGTTTTCGTTGGAGGCGAGCAGCACCGTGCCGGTCTTTGCCTCGACCATATAGATCTGCTTCGCCTTGGTCACCAAGGCGGGTGGCGGTTCCTGCGCGTCGACGGCTTCCGAAAGCACGCCGGCTTGCAGCAATACCAGGCAAAGAAGAATCAGCAGGCGCCGCATGATCACCCCACGAACCGTTCCGCCCTATGCGTAGCAGCGGCGATTGCACCCGGCAATCGCCCTTGCGTCAGCGCACGGGCTTTTGAGCGGCCTTGGGACCATCCAGCACCATGTTACCGAACATAACCTGCGGAGTTTTAGCCTGAGGCGCCGATGCGTAGGCGGATTCCACGCTCCGCCCCTGCGGTGGCCTTGCCTGAGTTTCGAGCGGATAGGAAGACGCAACCTGGCGGGTCTGCGCGGCAACGACGCCGCCAGCAACCGGCCGCTCGATCGGGTGGGGACCGACCTGCGGCAATGTCGAGAAATTCTCGAAGGCCTCGAAGGCCTCTGGCGCGGCGGATACCGGCGCCGGGCCACTCGGGGTCC
>NZ_JALBGW010000010.1:0-84311 GCF_023006485.1 Neorhizobium sp. BETTINA12A | reverse complement strand
AGCCTCGTCGCGGCCTCTTCGGGGGTATGTTCGGCGGCCTGCTCGGCGGTCTCGCGCTTGGCGGCCTGATCGGCATGTTCATGGGCACCGGTTTCGGCGGCATGGCCGGCATGCTTGGCATGTTGCTGCAGATCGCGCTGATCGGCGGTCTCGCCATGCTGGCTTTCCGTTGGTTCGCCCGCCGTCAGCAGACGGCCGGCGGTCCGGCAGGGGGCATGAACACCGGGTTCGGCCAGCAGCGCAACGCCTATGATGCGCCGAGCCAGAACACCTCGTCCTTCCAGATCCCGAAGATCGGGTCGCTGGGTGGCAGCGGGCAGGGCGGTTTTGGTGGCGGCCAAAATGCCGCTCCGCGTCAGGCCGGGCCGGAAACCGACGAGATCGGCATCACCAACCGCGACCTCGACCAGTTCGAGAAGCTGCTGACCAACGTCCAGTCTGCCTATGGCGAAGAGGACTATGCCAAGCTGCGCAGCCTCACCACGCCGGAGGCGATGTCCTATCTGGCGGAAGAACTCGGCGAGAACGCTACCAAAGGCGTCAAGAACGAGGTGAAGGACGTGAAGCTGCTGCAGGGCGACCTCGCCGAAGCCTGGCGCGAAAACGGCCAGGACTATGCGACCGTCGCGATGCGCTATTCGAGCGTCGACTACATGAAGGACCGCAAGACCGGCGCAGTCGCCGAAGGCGATCCGAACGCGGTGACCGAAACCGTCGAAGTCTGGACCTTCGTGCGCAAGCCCGCCAACGACTGGCAGCTCTCGGCGATCCAGGCAGCCGCTTAACTTCGAAGCAGCGCGACGGTCTTTTCGTCACGCTCGCCATCAAAGAACTGCGAAAGGGCTTTGCCGAAAGGCGAGCCCTTTTTGCTGACGGCCTCGAACAGCGTCATCGAACTCTTGAATTTGATATCGTCAGGCGAGCCGAGGATCACGTGCGCCGAAAGATCCGGATGGGACAGCATCGCTTCGGTGCATTCGGTGAGCCGGGGTCCCAGCAGAGGATGTTCGAGATAGGCTGTCGCCTCGGCTCTCGAGCCGATCGCGAAGCGCTGGGACATGATCGAGAAGCCAAGCCCCTCCACCTGCGGGAAGATGTACCACATCCAGTGGGAGCGCTTTTTGCCATCGCGCAGCTCGCCGATGACGCGCCCATAGACCGGCGCTTGCGCGTCGACAAAGCGCATGAGGTCGAATTGCATTGTCTCTCCGTCCTGATCGCCCTGTTGCCACAAATCACCCCAGGCCAAGAAGACTCTCAAATCATGAAATTTTTGCGGCCGCTCTTTCCGATGCTGCATCGCACCCTAGCTGAGGAGGTATGGAACGCTTCATTCAGGAATTCCGGAATGATACGGCCTGGCTGCCGGACTGGCTTGTCAGCTGCGGTGTCATGGCCGTTGCATTTCTGATCGGGCTTGCGATCCAGCGTTTTGGATTTCGCTTTCTGACGCGGCTGGTCGAGAACAAGGACCTGTTCTGGCGGTCGCTGGTATCGCGTACACGGCGGCCGATGCGGCTGGCGATCCTCACCTGGACGCTGTCGCTCGGCGCGACCATTGCCCCGCTGAGTGCCGGGCAGGCGGAGGTGATACGTCACCTGCTGCTGCTCGGCTTCATCATCGTCGTCGGCTGGATGGTGAAGATCGCCCTGCATGTATGGATGATTGTCTATCTGCGCCGCTTCAAGCTCGATGCGGAAGACAATCTGCTTGCCCGCACCCATGTCACCCAGTCGCGGATCGCCGAGCGGATTGCGAGCTTCATGATCGTGGCGGTCACCATCGCCGCGATGCTGATGACCTTCCCGGCCGTGCAGCAATACGGCGTCAGCCTGCTCGCATCGGCCGGGGTCGCCGGCGTCGTGCTGGGCCTTGCGCTGCAGCCGGTGCTGAAGAACATCTTTGCCGGCATCCAGCTCGCCATCACCCAGCCGATCCGCATCGACGACGCACTGATCGTCGATGGCGAATGGGGCAATGTCGAGGAGATCACCTCCACCTATGTGGTGGTAAAACTGTGGGACTGGCGGCGGATGATCCTGCCGCTCAGCTATTTCATGGAAAAGCCGTTCCAGAACTGGACGCGCGACAGTACGGCGCTGATCGGCACGGTGATGATCTATCTCGACTATTCGGTTCCGGTGAGTGCGGTGCGCCGCAAGGTCGAGGAAATTGCCGCAGCGTCAAAACTCTGGGACAAGCGGGTGGTTGCCGTGCAGGTGACGGATTTTCGGGAAAATGTCATGGAGATCCGCATTCTCGTCTCGGCCTCCAATGCGCCGAGAACCTTCGATCTCAGATGCGAGGTCCGCGAGAAGATCATCGATTTCATCCAGCGCGAATATCCCGCCAGCCTGCCGCGGGTGCGGGCGGAAGGTGCGGCCAGCAGCGTCAGGACAGCTGCCGGGAAGGCGGTACGGCATGGCGTGCTGCAGTCTTGAATTGCGGCCTTGACCGTTTGTTCATGCCGGCGGCCTAGAATAGCCGATCTCGGCGTGGAGATGGGGTGATGGTACTGAACTGGGCAGTCTTCCTTGGCGGCACCGGATACCTGGCCTATGCGGTTGCCTCGGCAATGGCCGGGCAGGAAATTTTTCTGTTCGGCGATGGTGGCCTGTTCCTGCGTTATGCGGAGCACAGCACCCTTGTCAGGCTCTATTTCGGCCTTATCGCCCTCTGCACGCTGTTTGCCGGCATCTTCGTGGTCGGCAGCCTGGTGCCCGAGACGGAGTTCGGGCGGATGACTAGGAGCCTCTGGGCCTGGCTTGAAAAACTGCCTGGCCGATGAGCCGATTCGCGCTCCTCCTTGCGCAGGCCACAAATCCTTTCTATATCCGGCAACAATTGCCTTCGACGGCCGATCCCGCCGCAGGTCTTCAACACGCCGCTTCTATCATCTGGACGGGTGGCTTCGAGATACCGAGAGAGTTCCGTGAACACGCTGGATTTTGACAAGAGGCCGGAAGACACACGTGTTGTCGTTGCCATGTCGGGGGGAGTGGATTCCTCCGTCGTTGCCGGTCTGCTCAAACGCCAGGGTTATGACGTGCTCGGCATCACGCTGCAGCTCTATGACCATGGCGCGGCCGTGCACCGCGCCGGCTCCTGCTGCGCCGGCCAGGACATCGACGACGCGCGCCGTGTCTCCGAAACCCTCGGAATCCCGCATTACGTACTCGATTACGAAAAGCGGTTCCGTGAAACGGTGATCAACCCGTTCGCCGAAGCCTATGCGATGGGCGAAACGCCGATCCCCTGCGTTGCCTGCAACCAGACGGTCAAGTTCGCCGATCTCTTGGCGACGGCCAAGGAACTGGGGGCCGATGCGCTGGCGACCGGTCACTACATCCGTTCGTCCGCCAATCCGTCGCCGGGCAATCCGAACCGCCGTGCGCTGTTCCGACCGATCGACAGCGATCGCGACCAGAGCTGGTTCCTGTTCGCAACGACCCAGGAGCAGATCGACTACCTGCGCTTCCCGCTCGGCGGCATGTCGAAGGCGCAGGTGCGCGAGCTGGCCGAGGAGATGGGCCTTGTCGTCGCCAAGAAGGCCGACAGCCAGGACATCTGTTTCGTGCCGCAGGGCAAATATGCCGATATCATCAGCAAGGTGAAGCCGAACGCGGCACTCGCCGGCGATATCGTGCATATGGACGGACGCGTGCTCGGCCGCCACGAAGGCATCGTGCATTATACGATCGGCCAGCGCCGCGGCATCGGCATCGCCACCGGCGATCCGCTCTACGTCGTTTATCTCGATGCCCGCTCGCGCCGGGTGATCGTCGGGCCGAAGGAAGCGCTGGATACCCATCGCGTCTATCTGCGCGACGTCAACTGGATCGGCGACGGTGCGCTTGGCGAGGACACCAAGGGCGGATTTGCCTGTTTCGCCAAGGTGCGCTCGACCCGTCCGCCGACGCCGGCGATCCTGCATTCCAACGAACACGGCGTCTATGTGGATTTGGCGATCGGCGAGGCCGGTGTCGCGCCAGGCCAGGCGTGTGTGCTCTATTCGGCCGAAGGTGCGGATGCGCGCGTCTATGGCGGCGGTTTCATCGAGCGTTCGGAACGCGCAGCCGAGGCCGAAATCGCCCTGAAGGCTCTGCTTTCGACACCCGTCGCTGCCTGAAACGTGCACTAACCGGGGCTCACGAAATTGCCGTCGGTTTTTGCCCAGACCCTGCTTGACACTTTGGTGACGGGGGACTTATAAGCCGCACGACCAAAGCGGAACCGGCCACGCCGGAACTTCCGCAGTCCCTGTGGCGGGGTAGCTCAGTTGGTGAGAGCGCAGGATTCATAACCCTGAGGTCGGCAGTTCAATTCTGCCTCCCGCTACCATTCAGTCCAGCGAAATCAATCTCAGCGGCGCATTCTCGGAATGGCGTCGGCATTTACGTCGATTAGCGGATATCTCAGGTCTGCGGCGTCTGGGGTTCCGCGATTTCCTCGTCTCAGTCTCTGCTTGCGACCAGCCATGTCTTCGGCGCGGGAGACGTGCCGAAACTCAGGGAGATCTTCCGGTCCCGGCTCGTGCAACACAGCGAACGTCTCAACCGGCGGGCGCTGGCGGGCAAGGCCCCGATCTTCACTTGCGCAACATCTGTCTGCTGGGCGGCAGTCTCAGTCCAGGGAGCGCTCTTGACGCAGTTCGTTTCATAGCAGTGGGACCTGCTTTGACGCGCCCAACAAAGCTGCTTTTCTTTTCACGGAATCTCGCGTAAGGCGCGCGAAGCTAACAATGACGACGGCCGCAAACTGTACGCCGGCGCCACAGGCGATCCCTGCATCGGCAAGGAAGCGAGATCGCCAACGTCACGTCGCTGGATACAGTACAAGCAGGATATTAGACATGAACGACGCGGGGATCCATGTGCGCGGTCTCAATTCGGGCCATTCGGAGGTGACGGAGCGCGGTGCGGTGCCGCAGATCCTATGTGGCCCTGATCCACGGAACGTTTCCCTGCCGGGCGAACGGCTCTCCAGCCTGTTCGAGCGCTGTGCCGAGCGCTACGGCGCGATGCCAGCCGTTATAGACGGCGGGCGCATGTGGACCTACATTGAAATTGACGCTGAAGCGAACCGCCTTGCGCGCTTACTCGCCCTGCGCGGCGTCAAGCTCGGAGACCGGGTAGCCCTGCTGCTCGAGCGGTCGGCCGAGACGTATATAGCGATCCTCGCTGTCATGAAGTTAGGGGCCGCCTTCGTACCGCTTGCAGCTGCCTTCCCCGAAGAGCGCATGTCTTTGATTATCGAGGACGCTGATGTTCGTTTCGTCGTCACAATGGCCGAGCATGTGGCGCGCGCGGCGGCGCTTTCCGTTCCACATATCGTGATTGCGGCCAACTGTCCGGAGACCGCCCGTCAATCGGACAGCCCGCTCAATATCGTCGGATCCGACGACGATATCTGCTATATCCTCTATACATCCGGGACGACCGGCCGACCCAAGGGCGTGGCGGTGCGCCACCAAAGCATCTGCAATTTCGTTGACGTTGCCGCCGCAGCATATGGCTATCGACCGGGCGACCGTGTCTATCAGGGCATGACGATCGCCTTCGACTTCTCCACCGAAGAGATCTGGGTGCCATTTGTCGCCGGTGCCACGATCGTCCCCGCGCCCGGCCGCATGACGCTGGTAGGCGAGGAACTCGGCGACTTCCTTCGCGCTAACGCCATTACCTGCATGGCCTGCTCGCCGACGCTGCTGTCATCCTTGGAAAGCGATGTGCCGAGCTTGCACACCATACTCGTGGGCGGCGAAGCCTGTCCGCAGAATCTCGTGACCCGCTGGTCGAAACCGGGCCGCCGCATCCTTAATACATACGGCCCGACTGAAGCGACGGTGACCGCGACCATGGGCTACCTGACGCCCGAGCGCCGCGTGACCATCGGGTCGCCGCTGCCCTCTTATTCTATCGTGATCCTTGATGCCGAAGCGCCGCGATTGGCGGCGGCCGGGGAACTTGGAGAAATCGGCATTGCCGGCATCGGCCTTGCGGTCGGCTACCTCAATCGGCCGGATCTGACGGCACAGAAATTCATTCCTGACTTTCTCGATCTGCCTAATAATCCCTCAAAACGCATCTACCGTACCGGCGATCTCGGCTGCATAAATACAGACGGCGAAATCGAATATCACGGCCGAATCGATACACAGGTGAAGATTCGCGGCTATCGCATCGAGCTGGGTGAAATCGAGACGGCCTTGCTCGACCAGCCCGATATAGCGCAGGCCGCCGTCACCACTTGGGAGGTCGAGCCCGGCCGCCTGGAGCTGGTCGGTTATTATGCGCTAAAATCCGGTACCGGAGCTCTTTCTCGCGCCCATCTTGCTAAAGAACTGCGCCGGCGCCTACCGGAGTACATGGTACCCTCATTCCTTGAGGAGCTTGCGGCATTGCCAATGACAGTCTCCGATAAGGTGGATACGGGGAGGCTGCCAAAGCCGATGGGCCTCCGGGTCAGCACAGGGCGCAAGGAAGTCCTCCCCTCCACCGATGACGAGAGCTATCTGGTGGCGGCGCTGGGCGAAGTGCTGATGATGGACGACATCTCCGTTGAGGATCATTTTTTTGATGATCTCGGCGCGAACTCATTGCTGATGGCGCGCTTCTGTGCCCGTCTGCGTGCACGCCAGGAGTGGTCAGGCACTTCGATGCGGGACATCTATCTCAATCCGACGGTCGCCGCTCTGGCGCGACACCTGCGCGGCCCTGAGGACAAGGCGATACCCGTGGAGGAGCCTGTCATCAATCATCGCGCCTCGAACCTCGCCTACTGGACCAGCGGCGCCGCGCAGCTCGCCTTTTATTGCCTCTTCGGCTATTTCGATCTTTGGATGCTGAACTATGGGCTCAACTGGGTCTATGACATGCTCGACGACCCGGTTCAGCTCTACCTGCGTTGCGCGATGTTGTCGGCAGCAGTTTTTTTCGGTATGTCAGGCTTTGCCGTTGCGATGAAGTGGCTGCTCATCGGCCGCTGGAAAGCAGAGAGCTTTCCGATTTGGGGTCTTCGCTACTACCGCTTCTGGGTGGTCAAAACGCTCATACGTTCGGCGCCGGTCGTCCTCTTTCGCGGCAGCCCGCTTTACAACCTCTATCTTCGCTTGCTCGGTGCCCGTCTCGGTCGCAACGCTACCATCGAGTCCCGCACGATCCCGGTCTGCACCGACCTGATCTCCATCGGGGACAACGCCATACTGCGCAAGGAATCCATGATTCTCGGCTATCGCGCTCAGGCCGGCTATATTCATACGGGATCGATTTCCATCGGCCGCGACGCCTTCGTCGGCGTAGGTTCGGTGATTGATATTGATACATCCGTTGGGGAGCGAGCACAGCTCGGCCATGCGTCCTCGCTGCAGCGAGGAGAGCACATTCCAGACGATGCCCACTGGCACGGATCCCCGGCGATACCGACCACGGCGGATTACTGCAAAGCCCCGACCCTTAGCCTTTCGAAGACGCGACGCTTTAGTTACGAGGCTGTACAGCTCATCACACTTTTCGCTGTCGTCACCCCGTTCCCCCTGTGGTTCCACAGCTACTGGCAAAATGTCAGCGACGACTATCAGGAGTCTATCGGTATCGTCGCCGTCGGCACGACCGCGACGCTCTTTGCTCTCACCAGCGCGCTGCTTTTCGTCGCGCTCGTGCTGCCGCGCCTGTTCAGCTTAATGCTGAAGCCCGGGCGCACCTACCGACTCTATGGCTTTCATTTCTGGTTGCAGTCTATCGTCGAGGCTTCCACCAATGCTCGCTTTCTCAACCTGATATTCGGCGACAGCTCCGCCATCGTCCACTACATGCGGGCACTTGGCTGGAACCTTAACAAGGTGGTGCAAACCGGCTCGAACTTCGGCAGCAATCAGCAGCAGGACAATCCGCTGTTCTGCGAGATCGGTTCCGGAACGATGGTTTCGGACGGGCTCTACATGATCAACGTCCACAAGTCGGCTTCTGCCTTCAGGCTGGAGCACACCAAGGTCGGCGAGCGCAATTACTTCGGGAACAACATCTTCTATCCGCCGGATAGCCGGACCGGGGATAACGTGCTGCTTGGCACAAAAGTAATGGTACCAATCGATGGACCGTTACGCGAAAACGTGGGCCTGCTCGGTTCGCCGCCTTTCGAGATCCCCCGAATTGTCAAGCGCGATAAAGAACTCATTCAAGGTGTCAGCGACGCCGAACGCCGCGGCTGTCTCCCGCACAAGAACAGGCACAATCTCACGACCGCCCTGATGTTTATCGCCACGCAATGGACAGTGTTGTTCATTACATTGGCGATTTGGGACCGGGCGCTGAACTATTACACCGAGTGGGCCCAGATGGCTCTGTTCGTCGCGGTCGTACTGACGGCAGCGTTTGCCATTCCGTTCCATATCTTCTTGGAGTGGGCGAGCCTGCGCTTCCGAAAGCTTCAGCCGCAGATGAATACCATCTACGATGTTGCCTTCTGGCGTCACGAGCGTCACTGGAAGCTATCGGATTCGCCGGTTGTGCAGCTCTTCGCCGGCACGCCGTTCCGTCCAATGATACTGCGAGCGTTAGGGGTCAAGATTGGCAGGCGCGTCTACGATGGCGGCGCGAACCTGACAGAAAGATCGCTGGTGGAGATCGGCGACGACGCGACGCTCAACGAAGGCTGCGTCATCCAGGCGCACTCGCTGGAGGAAGGCGCGTTCAAGTCGGATTTCATCCGCATCGGCAACGGCTGCACCCTCGGCCCCGCGGCCTTCATTCATTACGGCGTAACGATGGGAGATGGAGCACTCGCCGACGTTGATTGCTTTGTGATGAAAGGCGAAATCCTTCAGCCGAACTCGATCTGGCGCGGCAACCCCGCAAAGCCTGGCGGTTTTCTCAAGTCAGTTGCGGGCAAATGAACGGCGGAGCGGCAGAAGCTGCGCTATTGACGGAGATGAAGCGGCTTGCCCCGCCGACTGTCCGGCTCGGTTGTCGCATGATCGGCCCAAATGACGAAGCCTTGCTCCTGCCTGACGAAGTGGCCGCCATTACCTCCAGGCAACCTGCGGCCCGGCGAGCGAGCGGTACCGCCCGCTCGCTTGTCCGATGTCTACTGGCGCTTGAAGATGCGGAAGAGGGCCCCATAGGGCGTTCCCCCGCCGGAGCACCGCTCTGGCCCCGGGGCTTCGTCGGCTCTCTCGCGCATGATGCGGAAATGGCGGTCGCAGCCATTGCCAGAAGCGTTCACGTGCCCTCGCTCGGCATTGATGTCGAGCCGGCCGAACCGCTGCCGGACGACATCGCCGCCCTTGTACTGACTTCCGGGGATGTCCTCTCGGGGATCGACGCGCGTTTTGCGACGCGCGTTCTCTACAGCGCGAAGGAGGCGGCCTACAAAGCCGCGTACCCGCTTGATGGGGAAATTCTGGGTTACGAGCATATAAATGTCGATCTTGCTCGCCGCGAGGCCGTGACCGCAGGCGGCCGCAGGATGCGGCTGTCCTTTTGCACGTTGCCTCGTGTTGTCGTCCTTGCCGCTGCGGTAAACGGTTAGCGGCAGGCGACGCCGGGGTCCCTGAACTTCTATCTCACCGAACTCGCTCGTTTAGGCGGTTAACCAAGGATATCGGTTGGCACGAAAGGGCCGCCGCCTTGTGGGGCTATAAGGTTCCGCTGGGAGTTGCGACCGGAACTGTGCAATGACAGGTTCCGGCCGCCGGCCCGCCCTGGGTAATGGTCAGTTCAAGGAACGAGACGCGGCGAGCAAGCCCGCGGCCTCGGCAAGTTTCTCCGGATCTTTAAGCCCGCGGCAGTAGAGATCGTACACGATGGGCGCGACCGCTTCCGCACTACGTTCCGAGCTTTCGGCCGCGACGATGACTGCGTGTCTGAGGAGAGAAATGTCTCCCATCGTCATTGCACGAGCTGGGAAAGGATTGTGATATGTCATATCCACCTCCTTTGAAGGGGCAACTATAGGTGATGGGAGATGCCCTTTCCACAGATATTGCCAAACCCACGGGATCTGTACGGAAGCGGACGAAGATGGTGTTTCACTGATCCCGAACCTTGATACCGGCCTCGGCGGCCGCTTCGATAAAAGCCTATCGAGCTTAGGGGAGATCATCCAGTTCCGCGTTCGATCTTTGCGCCAACACGAGATTACTTTCCGAATGGCCGATGCGCATGGCCGGGCCTGGTGACACCCCGGAAAATTCGCCGCCCGCCTGGGGTAATCCATTGGCTAAGTTGGTCCCAAGCGGTTTGTTTTGCGCCACTCTTCGTACTCTCCGCGGGCATCGTCATGCAGCGGATAGTAGCGCTGCAACGATCCGCCCTCCATCAGCTTCTCGCGCGAGAATTCCTCCCATTCGTGATGCTTTTGTGCCTCTTCGATTACCTTTGAGGCCATTGAGACTGGAAGCACCACCACGCCGTCATCGTCGGCGACGATGATGTCTCCGGGAATGACCGTGACACCGCCGCAGGCAATCGGAACGTTGACGGCATTGGGGTAAATGCTCGTCTGGACATGGTAGTTGGGCGTCCAGCCGCGCAGCCAAAGGGGGAGATCCAGTTTCTCGACATTGGGCCGATCGCGCATGCACCCGTCGATCACGATGCCAGCGCCGCCTCTGCCTTTGAAATAGGTCGACATCATATCGCCGAAGACCCCGGAACTCATATCGCCACGCGCATCGACCACGACTACATCGCCCTCCTGCGCGTGATAGAGCACATGCCGGTGCAACTGCGTCTCCGGATCGGCATATTCTCCTTCGTTGAAGAGATCCGGCCGCTGCGGCATGAATTGAAGCGTCAGGGCCGGCCCGACGATCGACTTCCCGCGATTCTGCGGCACGGGACCAACCATGTGCGGATTGCGGAAGCCCATGTGGCCAAGCGTGCCGGCAACCGTCGCGGCGCCGATTTCCTTCAGTGCGTCGATCAGGTCCTTGGACGGTCGCGTAATATCGGGTGTCTGCGTCATTTTAGGCTCCGGTGGATGAAACTACCAGTTTGTGACAGAACCGTCGCGGCGCTTCAGGTGAGGCGCTTCCCAGAAACGAAAGCTCTCCGCCTTGACCGCCTCTTCGTTGACTTCGACGCCGAGCCCCGGCAGATCGCTGACCGGATAGTCGGGGCCGACGAGCCGCGGTTGCACGGGGAAGAAGTCGGAATTATCGAAGCCCAGCTTTACTTCGGGCGCCCTGGTCTCGAGCCAAGCGAAGTTCGGTACCGCGGCGGCGAAATGGATGGTCGCGGCCGTGCACACCGGGCCGAGGGGATTGTGCGGCATCAGGTCCACATAATGCGCCTCGCTCCAACCAGCGACCTTCATCGCTTCGGTGAGCCCGCCCACATTGCAAACATCGAGCCGGTTGAACTGATGGATGCCGCGCTCGATGTAGGGCAGGAACTGCCACTTGCTGGCAAATTCCTCGCCGATGGCAAACGGGATGTCGGTCATCGTGCGCAAGGATTCGTAGGCCTCCGGTGCCTCGTCCCGTATCGGCTCCTCGAGGAAATCAAGCACGCCGCGGCCGAGTTTGTTGCAGAAGCTCGCCGCCTCTGCCACTGACAGCCGATGATGATAGTCGATGCCGAGAACGACGTCGCCGCCCAGTGCCTCGCGCGCCTTGTTTAGCATGGTCGCGGTCGCGCCGATCGACTCGCGGGGCTCAAAAATGTCCCTGCTGCTTTGCCCGATGGGGAAGAAGCGGATCGCCTGCCACCCCTGCGCGCGTAGTTCGCAGGCCCGTTCGATGGCAATATCGCCCTCGGCCTCGTCACCGGTCGAAGCGAAGGTAGGAATGCGGTCGCGCTGCTTGCCGCCCAGCAGTTCGTAGACCGGCACCCCCAGCGCCTTGCCCTTGATGTCGTGAAGGGCAATGTCGATGGCGGAAATCGCCGCCTGCAGAACGCGCCCGCCTTCGAAATATTGGCTGCGATAAACTTCTTGCCAGATCCGACCAATCTGCATCGGGTCGCGGCCGATGAGAAACTCGCGATAGTGCTCGATCGCACCGGCCACGGCCTTCTCGCGACCACTCAAGCCGCTCTCGCCCCATCCGAAGATGCCGTTGTCGGTCTCGACCTTGACGAGCATCTGGTTGCGTATTCCGATCCATACCGGATAGGGCTTGATAGCGGTGATTTTAAGCTTCGTAGTCATCTACACCCTGTTTCACACGTATCTGGCCTGTCTCAGCTGGCCATGAGGGCCATTTCTGTTTCGCCATCGAACAGATGCATCCGCTCCTGGTCGAACTCGAGCCAGATCGGTTCGTCGGGCGCGACGGCAATGGTCGGCGGCACGCTGACGTTGACGATGGCGCCAGACAGGAACGCCTGTACGAAAGTGACGTCTCCGGTCGGCTCCACCGTGTAGGCCTTGGCAGGAACGGTTCCCGGCACCGCACTCTTGTGCAGCTTGATCGTCGAGTGACGTGCGCCGAGCACGACTTTCTTGGTGGTTGCCGTCGCGACCTTCCGGGCGTTGTGTGGTGAGAGTTCGAGGCGCCAGCCCTCTGCGCTGGTCAACACGGTGTCGCCGCTCGCCGTTGATGCCTCCAGCGGAACAAGGCTCATCGCCGGGCTGCCGACAAAGCTGGCGACGAACATGTTCACCGGATGTGCAAACACCTGCGCCGGTGAAGCGTATTGCTGAAGGTAACCGCCGTTCATCACCGCCATTCTGTCCGCCATGGTCACGGCTTCGAGCTGGTCGTGCGTCACATAGATGATCGTTGCCTTGAGGTCCTGGTGGAAACGCTTGATCTCCGAACGCATCTGCACGCGCAGCTTTGCGTCGAGGTTGGAGAGTGGTTCATCCATCAGGAAGACCGCCGGATCGCGGACGAGGGCACGGCCGAGCGCCACGCGCTGCTGTTGCCCGCCCGAAAGTTCGCGTGGCTTGCGCTCGAGCAGCTGCGTCATGTCGAGCACGCGCGCTGCTTCCCTGACCTTCTTGTCGATCTCGTCCCTTGGCAGTTTGCGCATCTGCAGCGGGAACGCCAGATTTTTGTAGACCGATTTCTGCGGATAGAGCGCGTAGTTCTGGAACACCATTGCGATGTCCCGGTCCTTGGGGTCGAGGTCGTTGACCACCCTGTCGCCGATGACGATGTCGCCAGATGTGATGGGGATGAGCCCCGCCACAAGATTGAGGGTGGTTGTCTTGCCGCAGCCTGAAGGGCCGACGAGCGCAACGAATTCGCCGTCGTTGACCGTCAGCGAAACATTGTTGACAGCTTTGAAGCTGCCATAGGTCTTGACGAGATCATTGAGGACCACGTGGGCCACAGGCAACTCCCTAGTGCTTGACTGCGCCTTCCGTGAGGGCGCGTACGAAATATCGTTGGAGGAGGAGGAACAGGACCACAACGGGCACGCTCATCATGAAGCTGGCCGCCATCAGGCCCGGAAAGTCCGTGGTATTTTCCGAGAAGAAGCGCTGGATGCCGACCGGCAGGGTCAACTGTTCGTTCTTGGAGAGAAATGTGTAGGCGTAGATATATTCGTTCCACGCACCGATGAAGGAATAGATCGCCGTGGCGATGATGCCCGGCGTCGAGAGCGGCATCACGATCAGGACAAAGGCCTGGAACCGCGTTGCCCCGTCGATGCGTGCGGCCTGCTCGAGCTGCACAGGGATATTGTCGTAGAAGCCCTTGAGGAGCCAGATCGCCAGCGGCAGGCCGAATGTGAGGTAGGTGAGAATGAGCGACCCATGCGTATTCACCAGGCCGATCGCGCGCATCAGGATGAACAGCGGCACGAGAAAGATCACAGCCGGGAACATGTTGCGCAGCAGGACGGCGAAGAACAGAAAGTTCCGGCCGGGGAAGGTGAAGCGCGAAAAGGCATAGGCTGCAGGGACTGCCACGATCACCGAGAGGATGGTCGTGGTCGTGGAGACGAAAAGGCTGTTCCAGAAGAAACGGAGGAAGTCCTGGCCTACGCTATTTTGCGGGTCGAGGAGCTTCTCGTAGCTGGCAAGGGTCGGTTGGTCAGGCCACCATTGCGGCGGGAATTGCATGGCTGCGAAGCCGGACTTGATCGAGGTGATCAGCATCCAGATCATCGGCAACGCGGTGTAAAGCAGCATGAACGCGAGGAAGATGCGTCCGCCCCACCGCCATCCGTCGATGCGCACACGGCGACGGGCCTGGCTTCGAGGAGCAGTCTCGGCAATCGTGCTCATGCGCTCCCATCCTTCCGCTCGTTGCCGCTTAGCGCACGGACGTAGAAGTAGCCGAGCGACATCAGGATCAGGAACAGCAGCACTGAATAGGCCGATGCCACTCCCCAGCGCTGGCGACCGAAGGCGAGCTCATAAATGTGGGTGATCCAGATATGCGATGCGTTCGATGGCCCGCCGCCGGTCATGATCCAGGGGATGATGAAAGAATTGAAGTTGGCCACTGCCAGCAGAAGGATCGTCACCGTCGAGACGTTTCTCAAGTGCGGGAAGGTGACGTGCCAGAACCGCTGCCATGCATTGGCTCCGTCGACTTTTGCCGCACGCAACAACTGATCGGGTACTGTTTGCAGGCCAGCCATCATCATGATCATGGCAAACGGAAACTCCCGCCAGATATTGACGACGATGAGGGAGGGCAGCACCGTGTTGACGCTGTCGATGAAATTCGGCGGTCGGTCGGCCAATCCTAGGCCGACCAGCACCGCACCGATAATCCCAAAGTCCGAATGGTAGATCCATTTCCAGATATAGGACGCGGCGACCGCGCTGATGACCCAGGGAATGATCAGGATGGCGCGCAGGATGCCACGGCCGACAAAGTCACGATGGAGCGCCAGTGCGCTGGCAAATCCGAGGACAAATGAAATCAAAGTAGATCCCACTGTCCAGACAAGCGTGTTCCGGGTGACCGTCCAGAACACCGGACTTGTGAGGATGGCGGTGTAGTTGTTAAGGCCGACGAAAATCTTGTCCCGGAGCTGCAGGCCAGGCGGTGTATTAAAGAACGAAAGCTCGATCGTGTAGTAGATCGGATAGGCTATGACGATGAGCATCACGGCGATTGCAGGGAGCACATAGGCGTAGTCGGCGCGATGCGCCCAAATCTTTCGCAGCAGACCGGACCCTTCGGGTCGCAGTCTGCGGCGGGTCTCGGCCTTACCAGTCAAGATCGTCACGGTGCCATGCCCCCATTTTTCGGAACAAACCGGCCGCAGCCTCAGCGCGGCCGGTCAGATCGTCAGGCATGGACTAAAGTCCGCCGGCCGTCAGGTTTTTTACCTTCTTGGCTGCGTCTTCCGCTGCTTGGTCAACGGTCATGGCGCCGGTCAGCGCATTCTGCAGCATGTCCGGGACGATGATGTTCATGATTTCCGGCGACTGCGGCAGCGCCGGGAACGGGATGCCGTAAGGCAGCATGGAAGTCGTGACATCAAGGAACTTGATACTGTCCAAGCGTTCCTTCATCCATTTGGTCTTGAAGCCGTTGAGATTTCCCGGGTTTGAGCCGGCATAGGCCATCTTCAGCGACCATTCGGGGCTCGCCCACATGCAGCCGATAGCCTTTGCAGCCGGCTCGTCTACCTTGCCGCCCTCGACATATTCGGGCTTGAGGATGTGAATGTTCGAGCCGCCAAACACGACGGCACGCTTGCCGTTCGGGCCAGTCGGGATCAGACCGTAGCGCATGTTGTCGATGACGGTCTGCGCCTTGTCCTTGTCGGTACCCGTCGTCTTCTTCTGCAAGTCGAGCATGACGTTATAGTCGGACGGGTGCGAGACCATCATGGCGAGCTGGCCAGCGAGGAAGAGTGGCTGATTATCCGCCTGCTGATTGGTAAGCGCCGAAACCGGAACCGACTTGTCGCGAACATACATGTCATAGGAGGCTTGCAGCGCCGCCTTGCTCTGCGCGCTGTTCAGCTCGACCTGCTTGTAAGTCGGGTTCGCGTTGGCCTCGTCAAAAACGCCGCCGCCATAAGCCCACAGCTGCGGCATGAAACGGTACGGTGTATTGCCGGCATTCTTGCGCGCCACCAGGCCGTAACCGGCAATGCCGAGCTTGTCGTGGATCTGCTTGGAATATTTGACGACATCGTCCCATGTTGCCGGAGCCTTGTCCGGATCGAGGCCCGCGCGCTTGAAGATGTCGGCGTTCCAGATGAACGCCATCGTCTCATTATTGGTCGGGATACCGTAGGTCACGCCCTCCCAGGTCACGGCCTTCATTGCACCGGGCCAGAAATCATCGGTCGCGTACCCGATATCCTCGGGTTTGAGCGGCC
Organism: Neorhizobium sp. BETTINA12A; assembly: GCF_023006485.1. Classification (NCBI taxonomy): domain Bacteria; kingdom Pseudomonadati; phylum Pseudomonadota; class Alphaproteobacteria; order Hyphomicrobiales; family Rhizobiaceae; genus Neorhizobium; species Neorhizobium sp. BETTINA12A. The sequence goes on along the minus strand of NZ_JALBGW010000010.1, from coordinate 68,066 downwards.
GCAGATAGCCCTTCGAGGCGAATTCGGTGCCGCCCAGGATTTGCAGGCGAACCGCCATGGGCGCCGCATTGCCAAGGAGCGCGGTCCGGAACTTGTCCAGCAGGTCGTTATAGGTGAGGGCTTGATCCTCGAGCTGGATGTTCGGATAGGTTTTGCGGAAGGTCGCGAAGAAGTCCTTGTAATACTGGCGCAAGAGGTCGGGGTCGCCCTCGAACACACCCTGATACCAGAACGTCAGTCGCCCCTTGTAGTCGAGCGGGGTGACTTTAGCGCAGTCGGCCGCCGTGTCAAAATCCTGTGTACCGGCAATGGAGCGCACATATTGCGGCGACCACTTGCTCAAGTCGACCGGCGCACCCAGCGCAGACGCGGACATCAGCGATACCAGTAAAGCAGTGGACACAGTGCCGCGCACGACAGCACCGCCGAGTGAAATACTCGTCATAGGTATCCTCCCAGATTTCTCCCATGCCGCTCTGTGTGAAGCGAGCGGTCTTTGCTCCCCGGCCGTGGGACTTTCCACCCAATGTATCCCTTCGACCATATCATACGTTTTCAGATCACAGATTACCTGTCAACTAAAGAAATCGTACATTGTTTATGGAAGCCTTGCGTGATATCCGAGCAATCTGTGTATTGATTGGGGATAGCTTTGGCCGTTACGAGTGATTTTAAAGCGCAGCCACCCGAAGGGATCGACGCCATCGGGGCCTCCAGCGAAGGCGCGTCGCTTTATCAACTGATCAGGGACGACATTATCGAAGGGCGGCTCGCTGCCAACGAGCGGCTTGTGGTCACCGATCTTGCCCGGCGCCACGGTACCTCAACCAACCCCGTGCGCGAGGCTCTGCAACTGCTGCGCGGGGAGGGCTTCGTAACCTTCGTTCCCAACCGTGGAGCGCGCGTCCGGCCTATAGATCAGGATTTTGTTCGGGACATCTACGAGATAGGAGTCCTGATCGAGCCGGCACTGACGCGATGGTTCGTGAATATGGCCACCGTCGAGGACATTGCTGAACTCGAACGCATCCAAGGCCTGATTGAAGAGAACGACTTCGCCGATACGTTTAGGCACAGCGAGTTGGACACCGCCTTTCACACCGTGATGTACCAGAAGCACTACAACCACCATGCCGCCGAGCTTTGGTGGAAACATCGCGAAGTGCTTCGAGCCGTGAGCCGGCGTTTCAACTTCACGCTTGCCCGGCGTGCCGCGATCCTTAGCGAACATCGCGAGCTCATCGCACATGTCAAAGCGGGAAATGCGAACGAGGCGGCCGAACTCATCGCACGCCATGTCGAGGGCTCCGGCCGGCACATCCTCGAACACATGCGTGCGCGTAACGCCGCCTGGGCAGGATAGAATACATAGCCTTGAACATCGTCATGACGACCACTTCAGATAAAGGCAGTTGAGATGAAAATCACCAGCGTTCGGCCGTGGCTAATCAGATCCGATGCGTCTTATTGGGGAGAGTATCTGTTCGTCGAAGTGACGACCGACGAGGGGGTGAGCGGCTGGGGAGAGATCACCACCACGACAAAGCTCGCCAATCGCGCCCTCTGCACGATCCTGCGGCAGATCGGTGACGCTTTGACAGGCGAGGACCCGGCACGTATCGAGTATCTGTGGCACAAGATATTCCGCAGCTTCACCTACATGGGCAGTCGTGGCGCCGCAGTCGAATGCGTAAGTGCCATCGACATAGCCCTTTGGGACATCCGAGGCAAAGTTCTGGGTCAGCCGATTTACGAGTTGTTGGGCGGGCCGGTGCGCGATGAAATCGCGCTCTACACCCATCCCAACCAGGCCAAGTTTACCAGCAAAGAGGCTGTGGTTCGGGAAATTCGGGACATCGTCGAGTCCGGCCACACTGCGCTCAAGTTCGATCCTTTCCCCCACCAGGGCCGCACCGCCGATGGACAATCTCGCGAACAACGGGACGGCTACCTCGATGGCAGCATGACCCGCAAGGATGAGCGCGAAGCCGCCGAACTCACTGCACTGATCCGCGAAACGGCGGGCTCTGATGTGGACATCCTCATCGATGCGCATGGCCGGTTCGACGTTCCCACCGCCATTCGCCTTTGTCGGAGCCTCGAGGACGCTGGTCAGATCGACTGGTTCGAGGAGCCCTGTCCACCGGAGAGCCTCAGCGCTCTCAAACAGGTCCGTGAGAAGGTCAGCGCCGCCATCTCGTGGGGCGAGCGCGGCCACACGAAGTGGGATTTCGTGCCGGTGCTCGAAAACAAGCTCGCTGACTACATCATGCCGGACGTCACCTGGACCGGCGGCATTACCGAACTCAAGAAGATTTCCGCCCTATGCGAGGCCTACTACATCCCGGTCTCGCCGCACGACGCCGCTGGGCCGATCAACGTGGTTGCGGGAGCGCAGGTGATGATGACCGTTCCCAATTTCTACAAACTTGAAACGTCGGAGTGGAACCTGGGCAAATACGATCACCTCATCGACAGACCACTCGATGTTTCGAATGGCAGCCTCAAGCTTACGCCTAGGCCTGGTCTCGGCGTCGAAATGAACCGCGACTACCTTCAACATCACGAGATAGAGCTGCACTAGCGAGCAACGCTCTACGCCGCCTCAACGTGCGCGACGACGAGCCCCCGACCAGAACGAGGATAAATCATGCCAGAAGCAGATGGAGCCGACGAGGCGCTCAATCGGGTGAACACGCGTTCCAAGCCGTCCGACCTTCGCATCACCGACATGCGGGTAGCCGAAATTGTCGGCGCGCCGTTCACCTCGGTGCTGCTGAAGATTTACACCAACCAGGGCATCGTGGGGCTTGGCGAGGTGCGCGACGGCGCCAGCGCCACCTACGCGCTGATGCTGAAGAGCCGGTTGCTTGGCGAGAACCCTTGCGACATCGATCGCCTGTTTCGCCGGATCAAGCAGTTCGGCGGGCACGGCCGGCAAGGCGGCGGCGTGTCGGCGGTCGAAATCGCCTTGTGGGATCTTGCCGGCAAGGCCTATGGCGTCCCTGTCTACCAGATGCTCGGCGGCCGGTTTCGGGAGAAAGTGCGCGTCTATTGCGATACCGACGCGACCGTGCCGAGCGGTACCGAGACCGGTAAACGCCTCAAGCAGCGCATGGAGCTCGGATTCACCTTCCTCAAGATGGACTTGGGATTGATGCAGATCGCGGATGTGCCCGGTGCGGTCGTGTCTCCTGCCGGCTCACTTGAAGGGTACCGCCACCACCCCGACCGCGGTCCGCTGAAGACGATGGAGGAGCGGCGCCTCCGCAACGCGGTATATGATTTGCATAACGTCCCGCACCCGTTTACCGGCCTCCACTTTTCCGACAAGGGCCTCGACTTCCTCGAGCAATACATTGCCGAGGTTCGTGAGGTCATCGGCATGGATGTGCCGCTTGCGATCGACCATATCGGCCATATCTCCATGCAGAATGGCATTCGCCTTGCCAGGCGTATTGAAAAGTACGTGCCAGCCTGGCTCGAGGATGTGATCCCATGGCAGTATACCGAGCAATATCGACAATTGCAGGACGCCACCACGGTGCCAATCTGCACCGGCGAGGACATATACCTCAAGGAAGGCTTCGAGCCTCTGCTTAACAGCGGCGGCGTCTCCGTGATCCACCCGGACCTGCTCACCAGTGGGGGTATTCTCGAGACCAAGAAGATCGGCGATATGGCGCAGGACCGTGGTGTCGCCATGGCCATCCACATGGCGGAAAGTCCGATCGCAGCAATGGCTGCGGCACATGTCGCGACCGCGACCGAAAATTTCATGGCGCTCGAATACCATTCCGCCGATGTCGACTGGTGGGACGATATCGTCACCGGCCTTCCCAAACCGCTGGTGAAGGACGGCTTTATCACCGTTTCGGACAAGCCGGGCCTGGGGATTGACGACGTCGTCGACGAGGTGATCTCGCAGCATCTGCAGCCGGGCGTCACCGGCATCTGGCAACCTACGGATCGCTGGGACGATGAGTATTCCTGGGATCGCACCTGGAGCTGAGGCGAAAAGGAACGAAGATGAAGATCACGGATCTCCGCTGCGCCGTTATCGGCAGACATCCGATCGTCCGCATCGTTACGGACGAGGGCCTCTATGGCTTGGGTGAAGTCGAATTTACCAAGCCCTACCTCAAGCCCTGGGTGCTGCATTTCCGCGAGGCGCTGATCGGCGAGGACCCGACCGACGTCGAGAGAGTCATGCTGAAGATCCGCCAACGCGGCTCTTTCAAGCCGTACGGCGCGGCGGTGAGCGCTATCGAGCATGCGCTTTGGGATATTGCCGGCAAGGCCGCGGGCGTGCCCGTCTATAAACTGCTCGGCGGCAAGGTGCGGGACAAGGTGCGCGTCTACAACGGCTCGGTCCGTCGGACACGCACGGGCGACCGGCCGGAGGATTACGCCGCCGACGTCAAATGGATGATGGAGCAGCCCCAGAACTTCTTCATGGTCAAGCAAGGAATCTCGTTCCACTCCAACATGAAGGACACCATCGAGGACTTCCACTACGGCGTGACGCAGAAGAAGGCCGGCTATCACGGTGCCATGGATCAGGGCGTGATCAGCGAGCGCGGATTCAATCACATGCTCGACTGCGTGATCGCGATGAAGGAAGTGCTGGGCGACAAGGTCAGCCTGGCGCTCGACTGCGGCCCGGGCTGGATGTTGCCCGATGCGATCAAGTTCGCTCGCGCGGTCGAGAAGTACAATTTGATGTGGCTCGAGGACATGCTGACCGGCGACTACGTGCCGTGGGTCAATCCGCAGGCCTATCGGGAGCTGACAACCTCAACCTCGACACCAATTCACACTGGGGAACAGATCTACCTGCGGCACAATTTCAAGGAACTGATCGAGACGCAGGCGGTGCGCGTCATCGGCCCAGATCCAGCCGATATCGGCGGCATTGCCGAGCTCAAATGGGTCGCCGAGCACGCCTACATGCACTCGATCCTAATGGCACCGCACGGCACCGCCAACGGCCTGCTGGGGCTTGGCGCGTTGATCAATGTCTGCGCCACGTTGCCGGCAAATTACGTCGCGTTCGAATATCCGACCGCCTCCGACCCCTGGTGGGAAGACCTGGTAATCGGCTTGCCGCCGCAGATCGTCAAGGACAGCATGGTGGACTTACTGGAAGCGCCGGGTCTGGGCCTCGATATCGACCCTGAAGGGGCCAGGAAATATCTCAGGGAAGAGGATGCGGGCTTTTTCGACTGAGCCTCGCTCCACTTGCCGGCATGGCACAGACCGTCGGTGAACTGACCGACCAGGGATCGCCGGCGTTCGAGGCTGCCATTCCGATCCTGTCGCGAGGTCGCATTTGTCGAATGCTAAGCAGTTGATCTTGAGATAAGTTTTCCCCTGAAGGTTTTGTTTTCTCGTGGCTCCCTTCCGAGTATCATAGACAGGATTGCCGTTACCATTTCGATAGCGGGCTGCTCGTATGTCGTCAGGTCATAGGCAGGGGAGGCGGCGAGGGGAGCATTGTCGAAACCGGCAATCGCAATATCATCCGGAATACGGAGTTTTAGGGTACTGCGGACGTAATCGATCGCGCCGAAGGCCAGAGCATCGTTTTCACACATGAGAAGATCCGGCCATTGCTCGCGTGGGGTCTCCTGGAACAAGATCCTTGCGGCCTCAAATCCGTGTCCTGAACTGTAGGACGCCGCCGAAACACCAAGCACAGGCTTAGCGCCATGGGCTTCCCAGAAAGCGTTGAACGCGCGGCGTCGGCCCAACGCGGTGGAAAGGGTTTTGGCGCCGGACAGAAAAGCGGGACGTCGGTATCCTTTAGAATAAAAATACTCGCATAGTTCTCGCATCGCCAGCGGCGTATCGCATGTGATCGCGGGGACATTCGGTATCTGACTATCGCGGGCTAAAACGTAAAGCGGAGCCCCGCCCTGTATCCGGTCGTCCTCCAGCATCTCCGGTCGGAACGCCGTGCCGAACAAGATGATGGCATCGACTTGACGCTGACCGGCATCCAATAGCGCCTGCACGTGGTCGAAATGTTCATTGATGTTGATAAGGACCGTCAACAAGCCTTCCGACTGAAGTTGCCAAGTCAAAATCTCGAGAACTGGCAGTTTGTGTGGGTTCTTAAAATCATCGACCAGGATCGCGACCTGGTGTGTCAGGTTGGTCGCCAAGCTGCGTGCCAGCAAGTTCGGCCGGTAGTTCAGGCTCTCCGCAGCCTCCAGAACCCTTAATCGACTTTTCTCGGCGATCGAAGCCCCCGGCGTAAACGCGCGAATGACGGTCCACTTCGAGACACCTGCAGATCGCGCCACATCTTCCGCTGTTACTCGCTTCGCCATACTGACCTCACCCTGACCTATCGCGTGGAATGGATATTCCGTTGTGCCGAAAATTGGAATTATTGAGTTGACATATTGAAGCCAACTGATATGAATTTTACGGTTGCTACCGGTAGCAAAATCTATTGCGGCCTAGCAATGGAAACGGCGGGGGGAGGTCCACGTCGGATAGAGGAGCGACGCAGGCTTAGCCGCGTCAATGGGAGGAAAGAGCATGAAATCGCTTATCAAGAAACTCGCGCTCGGCGTTTCGATCGTTGCAGCCGTTGCGGGTGCTGACAGTCTCGCATACGCAAAAGATATCAAGATCATCGCCGTCACGCATGGCCAAGCAAACGATCCCTTTTGGTCGGTGGTCAAGAATGGCGTGACAGCCGGCGCCAAGGATGCCGGCGTTCAGGTCGATTATCGCGCGCCTGAGACATTCGATATGGTGGCTATGAGCCAGCTGATCGACGCTGCGGTGAACCAGAAGCCGGACGGGCTGATCGTGTCGATCCCGGATGCTTCGGCTCTCGGACGCTCGATCGAAAAGGCGGTGGCTTCCGGTATTCCGGTGATTTCCATCAACTCCGGGTCCGATGTTTCCAAGAAACTCGGTGCCTTGCTGCATGTCGGTCAGGACGAGTACGGTGCAGGTAAGGCTGCCGGTGAAAAGCTGAAACAGATGGGTGGCAAGACCGGCATCTGCGTCAACCAGGAGGTCGGTAACGTCTCGCTCGACCTGCGTTGCAAGGGCTTCTCGGATGGCTTCGGCGGTACTGTTACCGTGTTGCCGGTGTCCAATGATCCGGCCGAAGTTCGCGCCAAGGTCAAAGCGTCACTGAGCGCCAACAATGCTATCGATACCATCATGGCTCTCGGTGCAAGCACCGCCGGCGAACCTTCGCTCGCAGCCGTCAAGGACGCTGGCAAGACCGGCAAGGTCAATGTGGCGACCTTCGATCTTTCGGCCAATTTCCTGAAAGCGGTTGCCGCCGGCGAAGCTGCCTTCGCGATCGACCAGCAACAGTTCCTGCAGGGCTATTTGTCGACCGTCTTCCTGGCCAATAACGCGAAATATGGCCTCATCCCCGGCGGCAACGTTCCATCGGGTCCGAATCTGATCACCAAGGATAAGGCGGCTCAGGTCGTCGAGCTGTCGGCGAAGGGCATCCGCTGATCCACCCCCTGTCGCGTTAGCGTGTCGGCCGCTCCTTCAGCAGGAGGGGCTGCCGACCAACCCTACGCGTTGTCTGCATGGCTGTGGCGTGCGACGCCCACGGGAGGAACCATGACTGAAATTAGCAAAACTCCAGCCGCATCGATAAAATCCGACGAGCGCCTCAAGAAGGTCAGTGTCCTGACAAGCCTGATGCGGCGCCCCGAACTTGGCGCGGTCGCGGGCCTCGTCATGGTGGTGATCTTTTTCTTCTTTACCGCCGATGCCTCGATGTTCTCGTTGTCGGGAATGATGACCATCCTGGCGCCGGCATCCCAGCTAGGGATTCTTGCCATTGCGGCGTCCATGCTGATGATCGGCGGAGAGTTCGATCTTTCCATCGGCTCGATGGTGGCCTTCGCCGGCCTGATTTTCGGTGGCCTGCTGGTCAATTTTGGTCAGCCACTTTGGATCGCGATCCTATTTACCTTGCTCTTCGCAGCTCTGCTGGGCGCCGTGAACGGTCAGATCGTCATCCGCACCCGGCTTCCCTCGTTCATTGTCACGCTGGCTTTCCTGTTCATCCTGCGCGGACTGACACTGGTCGGCCTCAAATGGGCGACCGGCGGATCTACGCAGCTTCGCGGTATCAGCGAGGCTGTTGGAGACACCTCCATTGCGGGCCTGTTTTCAGGCCTCGCCTTCCAGGGTTTCTTTGCCTGGCTTGCCGAAAACAACCTGATCGAGAAATTCGACAATGGCATGCCGAAGGTCGCGGGGGTGCCTGTCTCCGTGGTCTGGTTCGTCGGGGTTGCCGGCGTTGCGACGTGGGTCCTGCTGCGCACCCGGGTCGGAAACTGGATCTTTGCCGTCGGAGGTGATGCCAATGCCGCTCGAAACTCCGGTGTACCCGTCGATCGCGTCAAGACCGGGCTTTTTGCCTTGACCGCATGCGCGGCTGCTCTCGTCGCCATCATCACGGTGCTGGATGCCGGATCGACGGACGCACGACGCGGTTTCCAGAAGGAGTTCGAAGCCATCATCGCAGCCGTCATCGGAGGAAGCCTTCTGACAGGCGGTTACGGCTCGGCCATAGGTGCCTTTTTCGGAGCAATCATCTTCGGCCTCGTCTCCATCGGCCTCACCTATACGAAGTTCGACTCCGACTGGTTTCAGGTCTTTCTCGGCACCATGCTGCTGCTTGCCGTCCTCTTCAACAACTTCATTCGCCGCAAAGTTACAGGGGAGCGCTGAGCATGGCCGACATCCAATCCAATTCGCCGGCCCCGATCATCGAAGCCAGGGACATCGTGAAGCACTATGGCTCCGTCATTGCGCTCTCGGGGATCTCGATGAAGGTGCTGGAAGGCGAAGTTCTCTGCCTGCTCGGAGACAATGGCGCCGGCAAGTCGACGCTGATCAAGACGCTGTCCGGCGTGGTCAAGCCTTCCGGTGGCGAACTGCTCGTCGATGGAAAGCCTGTCACGTTCTCCAGCCCGCGTGATGCGCTCGATGCCGGCATCGCCACCGTCTACCAGGATCTGGCCATGATTCCGCTCATGTCCGTAACCCGCAACTTCTTCATGGGGCGCGAGCCACGCAAGGGTATCCCGCCCTTCCGCTACATCGACTTCAAACATTGTGATGCCGTGACCCGGGAGGAGATGCACAAGATCGGGATCGATGTTCGGGATCCGAACCAGGCGGTCGGAACCCTATCCGGCGGCGAACGGCAATGCGTGGCGATCGCGCGTGCGGTCTATTTCGGGGCGAAGGTTCTCATCCTCGACGAGCCGACATCTGCGCTGGGCGTGGCACAGACGTCCATGGTTCTCAAATACATCAACCATGTGCAGCAGAAGGGCCTTGGGGTCATCTTCATCACGCACAATGTGCGCCACGCTTTCGCGGTCGGCAACCGCTTCACCATCCTCAACCGCGGCAAGACGCTGGGCACCTATGCCAAGAGCGAGATTTCCATCGATGAGCTTCAAAACATGATGGCCGGCGGCAAAGAATTGCAGGCGCTCTCCAACGAGCTCGGCGGCACCATCTAATTCACGAAACGGGATTGTAATGATGACAGAAGAGCATGCACATCCGGGGCCCTTCACGCTGGCCGTCTGTGCAGAAATGGTTTTCCGCTCTTTGCCGTTCACGGAGCGGCTGAAGCGGATCACCGAGCTTGGCTTCGTCGCCGAGATCTGGGACTGGACCAAGCATGATATTCCTGCTCTTGCCCGGTCCGGCGCGACGTTCTCGTCGATGACGGGGTACATCACCGGCACGCTCGCGGACGATGAGGGCGCCGATGAACTCATCAGGACGGCGCGTCTGTCTATCACCGTTGCCAAGGAACTCGGTTGCCCCCGGCTCAATTTGCACGGGACGGGTCTCGACGGGCAGGGGCTGCCGGTGCTCAAGTCGGAGGGCGTCACCGGCGCGATGTGGCTGAAGGCACGCGACACCCTCAATCGCATCGCGGATCTCGGTGAGGAAGAAGGCGTGACGTTCGTTCTTGAGAACCTCAACGAAGCGGTCGATCACCCGAAAACGCCTTTCGCCAAGGCCGCCGACACGATCGCCCTGGTCTCTGCGATCAATCGTCCGTCGCTGAAGCTCAATCTCGATCTTTACCACGCCCAGATCGGCGAAGGGAATCTCATCGAGCTCTGCCGTCGGGCGCTGCCATTCATCGGCGAAATCCAGGTGGCGGATGTGCCCGGCCGCATGGAGCCCGGCACCGGAGAGATCAATTACCCGGCCATCGCCCGCGCGCTGAATGCCATGGGCTACACCGGCGTCATCGGGCTTGAGGCCTGGCCGGCCGAGGACGACGAGCTGGCGCTGAGCCGCTTCCGCCAAGCCTTTACCCTTTAACACTCTCCTCTCTGCGCGGCCGTTTGTCAGGCACGTGCGATCACATGTCAGAAGGAATGAAAATGCTGAAAGTTGGTCTTCTCGGTGCAGGGCGCATTGGAAACGTCCACGCCAAAGCGATCACGTCCAATCCCGGAAGCGCGCTGGTCGCGGTTTCGGATGTCAACACGGACGCCGCCACAAAGCTCGCGTCTCAGTATGGAGCAGAGGCTGCTTCCAGCCTCGACATCATCAACGATCCCGCCATCGACGCTGTGCTCATCGCCACATCGACGGACACCCATTCGGACTTGATAGAGGCGGCGACGAAGGCCGGCAAGGCGGTGCTGTGCGAGAAGCCCGTCGATCTCAGCCTCGAACGGGCCCGCGCCTGCCAGATCGCGGCGGCGGCTACGGGCAGACCGGTCATGATCGGTTTCAACCGCCGCTTCGATCCGAACTTCTCGGCGCTCAAAGCTGCCGCGGACCGGGGCGATATCGGCAAGACCGAACTGCTGTCGATCACCTCCTTCGATCCGGCGCCGCCTCCGGTGTCCTACATCAAGGTTTCCGGCGGCCTGTTCCGGGATATGATGATCCACGACTTCGACATGGCCTGCTGGATCTTCGGCGGCGCGCCCGAGACGGTGACGGCCATCGGAAGCTCGATCGTCGATCCCGCGATCGGTGCGGCGGGCGATGTCGATACCGCCGCCGTCACACTCAAGTTCGCCGATGGCCGGATCGCCGTGATCAAGAACAGCCGTCGCGCGGTCTACGGCTACGATCAGCGCATCGAGTTGCTGGGCTCCGACGGACTGCTGTCCGCCGGCAACATCCTGGAGAACACCATCACCAAGTCCACCCGGGACGGCGTGACGGGCGCCAAGCCGGAATTCTTCTTCCTCGAGCGCTATATGCGCGCCTATTCCATTGAGTGGAATGCGTTTGTCGATGCCATCACGTCCGGATCGGCACTGCCGGTTTCGCTGGATGACGGCGTCAATGCGCTTGCATTGGCGGAAGCGGCGACACGGTCACTCGCGTCGGGGCAATCCGTCAGCCTCGCCGAAATACTCTAGGCGAGGATTTAACGTGAACACACTTGGCATCGGACTGATTGGTACCGGGTATATGGGGAAGTGCCATGCATTGGCATGGAACTCGGTCGCGGCCACTTTCGGCACGGACATCCGACCGCGCCTCGTTCATCTCGGCGAGGTCAATGAGACCCTTGCGAAACAGCGCGCCACCGAATTCGGTTTTGAGAAATCCTCGGGTGACTGGCGTGCCGTAATCGATGATCCCGACGTTCAGATCGTTTCAATCACCTCGCCGAACCAGTTCCACAAAAATATGGTGACTGCGGCGCTCGATGCGGGAAAGCATGTCTGGTGCGAAAAGCCCATGTCCACTGGGCTGCAAGACGCCGAGGCCATGCTGATGGCTGCAGAGCGCACCGATCGTCTTTGCGTCCTTGGTTACAACTACATTCAGAGCCCGGCATTCAGGCAGATCGAAACGCTGGTGAAGAATGGGCGGATCGGGCGTGTCACCAATATCCGCGTCGAGATGGACGAGGACTTCATGGCGGCGCCGGACATGCTGCATTCGCTCAAGCATCGGGCGGAGTCCGGTCATGGGGCACTCGACGATTTTGCCGTGCACCCCTTGTCTCTGCTGCAGCGCCTGTGCGGTCTTCCTGTGGAGGTCATGGCCGATGCGGCGCGTCCCTACGAGACGCTGAAGGACGCTCACGGCGTTGATAAGAAGGTGGAGACCTTTGATATCGCTTCTGCGCTGATGCGTTTTCGGGACGGGCTAACAGGAACGTTGATCGTCAATCGGTCTGCCTGGGGGCGCAAGGGACGGATTGCACTTCAGATTCTCGGAACAGAGGGGTCCATTCTTTTCGATCAGGAGCGGGCCAACGAATTCCAACTGTACCAACGCTCGGACGAAGCAGAAATACAGGGTTTCCGGACCGTCCTGATCGCGCCCATCCACGCTCCGTACAATCATTTCGTACCCGCACCCGGCCATGGCCTTGGCTTTAACGAACTCAAGGTTATCGAGGCCTACGAGATCCTGAACGCGCTGAGTGGCAAACCCGCGAGGCTCGTGGATTTCTCGGACGGCATCCAGATCGAGAGAGTGGTCCACGCCATGGCCCAATCACATGCCAGCGGCAAGTGGACCAGCACATTCGGCTAATGCAGATCGCCCGAAAGCGTGCAGCGATTTCGGCGCCAGAGGGGCGTGTTGCGCAAAATAGATATGCCACGTAGTATACTACTGGCGTGGCATGTATCGAAACATGCTGGTCGGGATTGGCGCAATCGAATTCCATGTTAGAAATCATCGCCCGTCTTTTCGGCACTGGAGACAAATCCATGGCCAGGCAGAGGCGTTGGGCCCCGCGGGGGTATGGAGAGAGATGTGAACAGGACTGGCAGGTCGGCGGTTTCATCTGAAAAGCGTGGGAAATCGCTGACGGAGCAGGCCTATGCGATACTGCGTGAGCGCGTAATAACGGGTGTACTTCCGCCTGGTGTGGACGTTTCCGAGCCGGAACTGGCCGATCAACTGCAGATGAGTAAGACGCCGGTGCGGGAAGCGCTCGCGCGGCTTTGCGTCGAAGGGTTGATGGAGGCTTTTCCCCGTCGCGGCTATCGGGTTACTCCGGTGACACTGAAGGATATGGACGACCTTTTTGCAGTTCGGGGCGTTCTCGAAGGGACCGCAGCGGCTCTGGCCGCGCAAAGCCTGACTGAAGACGAACTCGATGCGCTCGATCGGCTGGCGGATGCCAGTTACGTCGTCGGTGAAGATGTCAGCACCAAAACGTTCGTGACGTCGAACGAGATGTTTCATTCCGCGATTGCGCAGGGGTCGCGCAATCCGCGTCTGCATTCGCTGGTGATGAGTCACCTGGAGGAATGCGCCCGGCTTTTCTACATGGGAACACGAATCCGCGACATTAATCCGGAGACGATTAACGACCACCATCGTATCGTGGCGGTTCTCAGGCAGCGTGACGGCGAGAAGGCCCGGCTTGCGATGATCGAGCACAACGAGAATACCCGCAAGGGGCTGTTTGCGGCGATGGTCGCCAATCCGCAGCCAGGCATCTCGCTTTAACGGGCTGTTTCTGACGTTTGAGATGTCAGTTCTGCTTCACGACTGCGGGCTGCTGAAGATCTGCACGCGCGAGCCTACTTCGACGATCTCTCCCAGATACACGACCGCCACGCGATGGCTGGCACGTTCCACTACGGCCATATCTGCCAAGTGACCCAACTCCCCGGGGCTTCGTGGAGTAGAAGCGAGCGGCTCCGAGCATATCGGCGCTGTAAGATATTACGTAAGATATTTCATCTTGCCAAGGAGGTTCGAATGAAGGAGGATAATTTCAAGGAGTGACCATTTCCGGGAGATGGTGTCATGGCCGATGACATTCGCAAATCAGTTCTTCTTACGCCGCTCGACCTGAATGGGTTGCGCAAATCCGGCGCGGATGTGACAGTTCTGGCAGTCCATTCGATCAACCCTTATACCGGCCAGCCGTCCTTCAAGGGACAGCGGATCGAAGGCGCGGTCGATACGGAAGCCTATTCCGATTTTCAATCGCCACCCTCCGCGGAGGGTGGGCAGCGCCCGCTTCCCGAGATCGATATCCTGCAGGAAAAGGCGCGCCGATGGGGGCTGCGGCCGGAAAGCACGATCGTCATCTATGACGGGGACCGCAGCATGACGGCTGCCCGCGCCTGGTGGGTGCTGAAATGGGCGGGCCTGCCGGATGTCCGCGTATTAGACGGTGGGTTTCCGGCCTGGGTATCGGCCGGGCTTCCGACGACGGACGCCGTTACCGCTGTCCAGCCGAGCACGATTGTATTGTCGCCGGGGCACATGCCTGAGTTTGACGCCAGCGATGCTCTTCGCTTCGGGAAAGAGGGAATCCTTCTCGATGCGCGCATTCGGCCTAATTACATCGGTGGTCCCGTTGCGGAGGGTCAGCCTGCGCGGGGCCATATTCCGCATGCGATCAGCGCGCCTGCCCCAGATAACGTTACCGACTACGGCAACTTCGCCGACAGCGCTACGCTGAGGGAGATGTATCGCGCTCTCGGCGTCGACGGCTTTTGCGACGTCGGCGTCTATTGCGGTGCCGGCATGTCGGCCGCACATACCGTGCTTGCGCTTGCCGCCATCGGACTACCGGCGGCGATGTATCCCGGATCGTGGTCCGCATGGGTTTCAGATACGACGCGTCCCGTGATTACGGGTGCCGATCCTTTCTGATGAAGGATGCTCAAACGGCGAGCGTTTTTGGCGTGAAATTCTCCTATTGTGGCCGGTTGTAGAGAGGGGACCGCTCATTCGGCACAAAAAATATGCGCAGATATTCTTTGTCTAAAGCAGCGCCACTTCGACTTTACAGGCTTAAATTCGATTGATATATCTCGTAGTATATCAGCTGGGCGCAGGCGCTGATTGATGCGATATACGGGAACGGGTTCCAAAGAGCCCATGGCCAGAGAAGGGTCGTAGCATGAATATCTGGAAGGGTTTTGCGGCAGCGGTGGTCGCCGTGCCGCTGATATCGGCGGGCACATACGCGCAGGCTCAAGATCGGTCGAAGACGCTTGTTGTTGCGGTTCCTTCCGATCCGGTCGGCCTCGAGCCCGGCGGCAACAAGGCGGAGCCTGTCGGCAGCGAAATCATCCTCAACGTCTTCGATACGCTGGTCGCCTGGACGTCGCCGGAATTCAAGCAGCTCGAAGGTCGTCTGGCGACGAACTGGACCATTTCCGCCGACGGCAAGGAATTTACCTTCAAGTTGCGGGATGGTGTCAAGTTCCAGGACGGCACACCTTTCGATGCGGCGGCGGTGAAGTTTTCGCTGGAGCGCACCAAGGCTACCAATTCCTACGTCAAGGCGACGTTCGACCTGATCAGGGATATCGCCGTCATATCCCCGACCGAGGTGAAGATCACGCTTTCCGCTGCTTACCCGGCCTTCCTGTCCATTCTCGCCCAGCCGCAATCGGCCATCGTCAGCCCCGCGGCCGTGCAAAAATTCGGCGACAAGTTCGCCGCCAATCCGGTCGGTACCGGTCCGTTCGTCTTCAAAGGGGCGCAGGCCGATACGAATGTCGTTCTGGAAGCCAATCCGGACTATTTCCGTGGTGCCCCAAAACTTTCGAAGATCATCTATCGCGTTATTCCGGACGCCTCCACCCGCCGTCTGGAGCTTGAGAGCGGCGGTGTCGATATCGTCCAGCAGCAGGGTCAGCTGTCTGCAATCGCCGCCGAGGACATCGAGGCGCTGAAGAAGAACAAGGATATCAAGATCCTTGAGACGTCGAGCCAGATCATTCGTCAGCTCGAATTCAACAACAACAAGAAGGACGGCCCGTTCGCCAACGTCAAGGTACGCCAGGCGATTACGCATGCGATCGACTACGACGGCCTGCTGAACGGCGTTTTCGGCGGCACGGCCGAACGCGTCTATGGTCCGCTGACCACCAATAGCTGGGCCTTTAACCCCAAGATGAAGGAACTGGCTCCGAAATACGATCCGGCGCTCGCTAAGAAGCTGCTGGCGGAGGCCAAGGTCGATCCGTCGAGCCTTGATTTGAAGCTCTACAGCTTCCAGGGGCCGCTCTGGGGTGCCGTTGCCACCTTCGTGCAGGCGAACCTAGCCGATATCGGCATTAACGCCACAATCCAGCAGACCGAGTTCCCGGCGCTGCGGGCGCTGCAGACTTCCGGCCAGTTCGACGTTGCGCTCGACGGACGCCAGCCGTGGTACAACGACCCGGACGCCCACATCACCATCGGTTACCTCTCGCCGCTCGCCAACACGGCCATGACCTTCCGCATGCCGGAGGATAAGGTGCTCGACGATCTCATCCTGAAGGCTCAGCAGACCTCCGACCTGGAAGCCCGCAAGCAGCTTTACTTCCAGGTGCAGGAAGAGATCGCCAAGAAAGTCCCGGGCGCCTATCTGTTCAGCCCCAAGCTGATCGTTTTCCAGCGTGCCAATGTGGAGGGCCTTGTGGTCAACAGCGCGCCCCCACTCAACGAATATTGGTCCGTCTCCAAGAAGTGATAGTCTTCTCCCAAGACTAAGGCGGGCAGTCTTCGGGCTGCCCGCCTCCTTGCTTTCCCTGTTCTGGCACGACGGGAAGGTGTCTATCCGCCGGTGCGGGCGGCTTTGCAATGAGTTGGAGAGCATGGCGAGTTTCATCATACGCCGCCTGATCGCGCTGATACCCGTCATGTGCATCGTGCTGGTGATTGTCTTTTCACTGGTCCGGTTGATACCCGGCGATCCGGCCGTGACGCTGCTCGGTCCGGGTGCGACGAAGGAGCAGATCGACGCGCTGCGTGCCCAACTCGATCTCGATCAGCCTGTGGTCCTGCAATTTGCCAACTACGTATTTGGTCTGTTGAAGGGTGATCTCGGTTTCTCCCTGAAGTCAGGCCTGCCCGTGACAGGCGAAATTCTGACGCGCCTGCCGGCGACGATCGAGCTTTCGGTTCTGGCCGTCATCGTCGCCATCATCCTTGGCATCCCGATCGGGGTGCTGTCGGCCGTCCGGCCCAACTCCATCTTCGACCACGTTACCCGGGTCGTCTCGCTGGTCGGGGTGTCGATGCCTGCCTTCCTGCTGGCGCTTATCCTGCAGCTGATCTTTGCGACCTATCTCGGCTGGCTGCCGGTATCGGGACGGATGAGTTCTTTTTTGACGGTAGAAACCGTGACCGGTTTTGCCGTTCTCGACGGCATCATTACCGGTAATTTCGCGGCGGCATGGAGTGCGGTCCAACATCTCATTCTGCCGACTGCGGTGCTCGCCTCGTTTCTCGCCGCCACGCTCGGCCGCTTCGTGCGCAATACCATGCTCGACGTGATGGGTGAGGACTTCATCCGCACCGCCAGGGCCAAGGGGGTGCGGCGTTCGAGTGTCGTGCTGAACCACGGCCTGCGCAATTCGCTGCTGCCGGCGATCACCGTTATCGGGTTGAAATTCGCGGAAATGCTCGGCGGTGCGATCCTGACCGAGACGATCTTCGCCTGGCCGGGCATCGGCCGCTACATGTTCGAAGCGATCAAGAACCGTGACTATCCGGTCATTCAAGGCACGACGCTGGTCTTCGCCCTGATGTTCGTCCTCACATCGATCATCGTGGACCTGCTCTATGGAGTCCTCGATCCGCGCATCCGCCGGAAGATGGGGTGATCATGCGTGAACTGCTGATCTTCTTGCGACGCAATAAGCTGGCGGTGGTCGGCCTCGTCATCTTAGTCGCCCTCGTAGGCCTGATCACCATCGGTCCACTGGTCTCGCCCTATACGCCGACCAAGCTCGATATCCTCCACAAGCTGGACGCGCCGACACTTGCTCACTGGCTTGGTACCGACGCCTTCGGCCGCGATGTAATGACCCGCATCATGTATGGTGGCCGAGCGACGCTGGCCATCGGCGTCGGCGTGGTCGCCATCGCCTTCGTGATCGGCGTTTTCTTCGGGATGCTGGCAGGCTTCGTGGGAGGTTGGCCCGACAGCATCATCATGCGTATCGTCGACGCCATTCTGGCCTTCCCGGCGCTGGTCCTGGCGATTGCGCTTGCTGCGGCTTTCGGGCCGAGCCTCCAGAATGCCATGCTTGCTGTTGCCATCACACTGGCGCCTCAGTTCGCGCGGGTCGCGCGCAGCCAGGCGCTGAGCATTTCCGTCAAACCCTATGTTGAGGCCGCAGTTTCACTTGGTCTGCCGACCCATCGAATCCTGCTGCGCTACATTTTCGTCAACGGGCTTGGGCCCTTGCTGGTGCAGTCGACGCTGGCGCTCGGCAGTGCCATCCTGCAAACCGCCAGCCTCGGCTTCCTGGGTCTCGGTGCCCAGCCCCCGCTGGCCGAATGGGGTGCTGACGTTTCCGCCAACCTGCAATTCGTCCGCAGCGCCGCCTGGGTGGCTCTCGCTCCCGGCATGGCGATCCTGTTGGCCGTTCTGTCGTTCAACCTGATCGGCGATAGCCTGGCGGATTGGTTCAATCCGCGTCGCCGCAGCGAACTCGATTGAGGTTACCCGTGAGCACGCTTACCATCAGTCTGGAAAAAGTGGATTTCCTGCCGCCAACGCGGGTCACCGATGATACCAGCGTGCTGACGCTGAAGAACCTCGTTTTCGAACCGCTGCTGAAATGGGACGACGGTTTCGTGCGGCCGGCGCTGTTCGACCGCTGGACCCACTCGGTTGACGGCCGCGAATGGCGTTTCCATATCCGCGAAGGCGCGATCTTCCATGACAGCAAGCCCTGCGTGGCGGAAGACATCATCGGCTTCCTCGATGGCATCCTGGAAGCCGTCGATACGTTCGGCATGAAATGGTCCTATGCGCGCTACCTCAAGGATGCGCGCATCACGGCGGAAGGCCCGGATGTCGTACGTGTCGAAAATCCCGATCCTATCGCCGATATCCTCGACATCTTTTCCGAATTCTACATCTGCCGTTTCAATGCCGACGGTCGGCCCATCCTCGGTACGGGGCGTTATCGGGTGGTGGAATTCGAACAGCTGAAGCGCGCCATACTGGAGCGGGTGAACGGCGAAGCTGGACCGCAGCGCATCTTGGCGCTGGCGGAAAAACATGCGGAAGCGCGTTATGCTCAGCTCAGGGACGGCAGTATCGATGCAGCACTCAATCTGGAACGGGTGGAAGGCCGCCTCGTGTTCGACACTGCCTTTGACTGGGGCAGGGCGATCAATACGCTGTCGGTCATGTACTATCTGAATTGCAGCCAGGGCGTCTTCCGCTCGGCTCAAGCGCGACTTGCTGTCAACCATGCAGTGAATACCGCAGCGATTGCCGAAGAGATTTTCCACGGTCTTGCCGTGCCGTCCTCGACCATCGTCAGCCCCTTCCATCTCGGAGCCGGCAAGGCGAACCTTGCTCCCATCGGCCATGACCCGGAAAAGGCGAAACGGCTGCTCGACGGCGTCGATGCGGGCGGACCGATCCGGCTGCGCACGCCGACCTTCATGCCCGAACGTTCGCCGGAAGTGAGCCGCTTCGTGGCGGCTTCGCTGGAGGCGGTGGGGCTCGAGGTTAACGTCGAGACGGAGCTCGACCGGCCGGAATATGCGCGCCAGATCGGCCGCAAGGAAATGGGCGACATGGCGATCTTCGATTCCTCGCCGCACAGCACCTACCGTATCCTGAACGACAAGATTTCAGCCAAGACGCAAGCCGTATGGTGGCAGGGTTTCGACGACCCGGAGACCGAGGCGCTGATCGCAGCGGCCAACCACGCAGTCGATGACGCCGACCGGGAACTGGCCTATGCGCGCTGCCTGACCAGACTTCATCAGAACCCGCCCTGGCTTTATCTCGTTCATCCCATCGATGTCTTTGCGGCGCGTAAAGGCATCGGCGGACTATCGATCGATCACAAGGGCACGCTCAACATTCGCTGAGCCCCAACATTCGCCGATCCAAGGATAAGACGATGGAAAAAGACTATTCGATCACCTTCTTCTATTACGAAGACATCCACGCCGTCGCTCCCTTCTACGAGAAGGTGCTCGGCTTCGAACTGGTGCTGGACCAGGGCCTGGCGCGCATCTATCGCATCGCCGGCAAGTGCTATTTCGGCATTGTCGACGGCAACCGCGGCCACCTGAAACATCAGGAAAAGAGCGCGGTCCTCTTGACCATCGTCGCGCAGGATGTCGAAGGCTGGCACAAGCGCATGAAGGAAGCCGGGGTGAAAGGCCTGTCGGATATGCTGCGCGGCACCTATTGCGAACACTTCTTCTTCGAGGACCCGGCCGGCTACGCAATCGAAATCCAGCGTTTCCATAACCCGGATGTCGCAAAACTGTTCTGATGGGGGACGATCAGATGACCGTACCGACCGTGATGCGTGACACGCTGTTCTCGAAGGCTCGTGAATTCGGACAGGCACCGTTGCTATCGCTGCCGGACGGTTCGGTGGCCGATCTGCAGGCCGGCTATATCCCGCTGCTCGTCAATTTCAGCTTCGAGGACAAGGCCGCCAAGGGCCTGCGCAAGCTGAAGGAGCAGGCGGAGCCGGAACCGGTCGTTTATTTTTCGGCATTGGAAATGGCCCGCGACCATCCCGCGCTGCTGCTGGCGGGCGAAACGGGCAGCGGCAAGACGAGCTTCGCGCGCCATCTCGCCTTCCGGCTCGCGGGCGAGGGGCCTGTAGCGGCACCTCTGTCGCGTAACGATCTCGGTGCCGTGCATGATGAAATCTGGGAGCTGGAAGACGTCCTGCCGCTTTATGTGTCGGTGACTGCCGGCAAAACGTTCGCCGAATTGTTGGAAGTCGTGTTGCCGGAGAACGAGGCCCTCCTGTCTGCCGAGGCATGGGCGAATTCGGATGTCACCTTGCTGGTTATGCTCGATGGTATCGATGCCGCGGGTGCCGACGGCCTTGCACTTTTGAGCGAAGCTCAGCTCTTTCAGGCGCGCCATCCACGCATTCGCCTGCTGGCGCTCGGCGAGATTTCCGTCGTCAAGGGGTGGGCGCTTCCATCGGGCTTCGTGCGTTACGACCTCCTGCCGCTGCTGAAGGTCCAGCGCCGTGATGCGGCCAGACGGCTTGCCGGGCTCGATCTCGATGCAACGGGCATAGCGCTGGGAGATGCCGCGGCCAATCCGGCACTGTTCGCCATGGCGATTAATGGGGAAAATGCCGGCGAGACTGCCGAAGCGATTACTGATGATTGGCTTATAAAAGTATGCGGCGATGCCGGGACGGCGGCGTTCCTCTCCGGGCTGGCGTTCGACGCGCTGACTGGGAAGCTTGACGATCCCACGGTTCTGCCGGTCACGCGTGTGCGCCAGCTGCTTGCCGCACGCCATCTCGCCTCGCGGTCTGCAGAAGAAGCCGTCCAGCCTTTCCGTCAACGCCCCGATCTCTGGACACCGGTGCTCAGGAGTCTTGCTCTGCGACTATCCGGCTCGGAAAAGGCAAGCGCATTGATCGAAGCTCTCATCGAGGGTAACGGCGACGAGGTGCGGCGCGGTGCGCTCCTTGCGGCCGATCTGCTGACGGAACCTGGCTCGCTGCGGGATCTCGTCGCAAATCACCTTCTGGCAATTGTCCGGGATGGCGCATTGTCCGCGCCGGAGCGCGAAAAGGCGGGCCGCAAACTGTCGGTCTGGGGTGATCCGCGCGATCTCGATGCGCTGGCGGATGTGCCGGGCGGCACCTTCACATTCGGCTCCAACACTCATCCCAATTCTGCGCCGCCGCATCAGGTGTCTGTCGAGGCCTTCCGGATAGGTCTCTATCCCGTGACGAACGCCGCCTATAGCGCTTTCGTCGAGGAAACCGGACGGTTATGGCGCAGCCCGGACGGCTTTGCCGAGGATCGCCGCAATGCGCCGGCCGCTGACCTGACGTGGCGGGATGCGCGAGCCTATTGCGACTGGCTGACGGCGCGCTGGCGTGCCGGAGGCCGGATCGGGGCAGACGAGACCGTTCGTCTGCCGACGGAACCGGAATGGGAGCGCGCTGCGCGGGGCGATCAGCCGGATGTGGGCGACGAAATCATCGTTTATCCCTGGGGCAATACATGGGTCGACGATGCCGCAAATTCCGAGGAAGCGGGTTTCAACAATACCTGCACGGTCGGCCTCTTTCGCAAGGGGCGTTCCCCCTACGGGTGCTACGACATGGCCGGTCAGGTCTGGGAATGGGGCACAACGCTCTGGGGTGAGGATATGGGGACGCCGAGTTTCAAATATCCTTATGCGGACGATGGTCGCGAGGCGACGGACGCCGCACCGTCCGTCCGCAGAGTGTTGCGCGGCGGCTGTTTCTCCAGCGGCAAGCTAAAGGCCTGCTGCACCTATCGCGGTAGCCTCGAGCCCGACGGTTTCTGGCGCGGGAACGGTTTCCGGATCGTCGTCGCCAAGGTGACGCGTCATGATGCAACGGTCGATCCTGGCTTTTCCGAACGCCTCTTGGGGTAGCAATTGCGTATTGGAGATAGGCCGGCATGAGCCGGCCTCCAATGCATCATGCCGGCCGCTCTTCCGCCGCGTTTGGCCGCCATTTGATGAGCTTGCTCTCGATCACGTCGAGGATCCTGTCGATGATCAGGAGGGATCGTTCGCCGCCGTGGAGGCACCCTCTCTCCGGCGGCCGAGCGGTTTATGACGATGTTAATTGGAACCTGGGCCGAGGGTGCACCGAGTGGAAACCCATAGTCGCCGGAGAAAGCTCACAGGCCAAACAACGCGTTGGCGTGATATGTCCGCTATCTGTCCGTAACCGACATTATCATTTATGAATGAGGCGCTAGAACTATCTTCATACTCATCATTGGAGATAACAAAAATGTCCGCCAGCACCGCACTTCTTGTCATCGACGCTCAGGAATCCTTCCGTCATCGCCCCTACTTCCGTGAGGAGGGCGTCGCGCTTTATGTCGAACGCCAACAGGCCCTGATCGATGGTGCAAAAGCGTTCGGCTTTCCCGTCATCCAGATTTTTCACGTCGAGGATTCCGGAGCATTTTCCGAAGCCTCCGGCCTCGTTCGCCCGTTTGCGCCGCTCCGCATCGACGCGGACGCCGTCTTCCGCAAGCGCCGGCATAGCGCGCTTGTCGGCAGCGGACTTGATGTCTGGCTCACGGGGCATGGCATCCGTAGCCTCATTGTTTCCGGTATCCGCACCGAGCAATGCTGCGAAACCACGACCCGGCATGCTTCCGATCTCGGCTATGCGGTCGACTATGTCGGCGAGGCGACGCTAACCTTTCCGATGACGGATGTTACGGGCCGCGAATGGAGCGCCGCGGAAATCCGTGCCCGCACCGAATTGGTGCTGGCCGATCGCTTCGCCCGGATTGCGACCGTCGAGGAGGCGCTGGCTCAAGCTCCGAAGCGCGCCGCAGCATGACAGAAGAAGAGCGGCGGCGGATCGTCCCTGTCTATGTGGTTGTGCCGCCGCGCACTCTGTTGCTGGACATCGCCGGACCAATGGAGGTGTTGCGAAGAGCCAACCTGGAGCAGGCAGCGGTTCGATTCTCCATCACCTATATCGGACCGTCCGCCGACATTCTCAGTTCGACCGGACTCGGCCTGACCGGCATCAATCCTTTGCCTGCGGATCTTCCAGATGGAACTCTCGTCGTCGTGTCGGGCGCGGTTGACGAGCCGCTGGGTGCGATCATTGACACAAGAAACACCGATGCCCCGCTGGAAACCGAAATCGTCGAATGGTTGAGGCGAAGCGTGCGGCCTGGCATTCGTCTCGCAACGATCTGCTCCGGTGCGCTGCTTGCCGCGCGCGCCGGTTTGCTAGAAGGCCATGAATGCACCACGCATTATAGCCTGCTCGCCGACCTGACCCGTTTTGCGCCAACGGCGCGTGTCCGGGAGAACCGGCTTTATGTTGAAGACGGAGAGAGATTGACGAGTGCCGGTGTCACAGCGGGCATCGACCTGATGCTGGCCGTTATTGCGCGCGACGTAAGTCATGCGACAGCATTGGCCGTTGCACGCAACCTCGTCATCTATCTGCGCCGGGCAGGCGCCGACCCGCAGCTCTCGCCTTGGCTCGAAGGGCGCAATCATATTCATCCTGCCATTCATCGCGCCCAGGATGCGGTCGGTTCGGACCCGTCGCGCGACTGGTCGTTGGAAACGCTGGCGCAGGTCGCCGCGACCAGTCCCCGCAACCTGTCGAGGCTTTTCAACGAGCATGCCGGCATGAGCGTGATCGACTATGTCAACCGTATGCGCATAGCCCTCGCCAGGGAGCTTGTTGTCGGCTCAAGGCTGGATATGGAAAGCGTTGCTGAACGGGCCGGATTTTCATCGGCAAGGCAATTTCGGCGGGCCTGGCGCAGGCTGCATGATGCCTCGCCTGCGCGTGTGCGAGTCGGCAAGGTCTGACTGCATCCCGCGTGTGATCTCGATGCATCCGGTAAATTGGTGTTACGAATACCAAACTTACCTACAAAGCGTTTGTAGATATCTGCCATATTCGCTTTTGCCCAGCTTCTTGCCAACGGCTTCCAGCTGGTTGTCATCTATAAAGCCCCTGCGCCAGGCGACCTCTTCAGGGCTGTTGATCTTGATGCCCTGCCGCTTCTGCAGGGTGCCGACAAAATTGCCTGCTTCCAACAAACTCTCGGGTGTGCCGGTGTCGAGCCACGCAAAACCGCGGCCCATCTGTTCAACGTTCAACTTGCCGCGTTCGAGATAGACCCGGTTGACATCGGTGATCTCCAGTTCACCGCGCAGCGACGGCTTGAGGTTTGCGGCAATGTCGACGACGTCCTTGTCGTAAAAATAGAGCCCGGTCACCGCCCAGTTGGATTTCGGTACCGTCGGCTTTTCGACGATCGAGATCGCCTTCATTGCCTTGTCGAACTCCACGACGCCATAACGTTCCGGATCATGGACATGATAGGCGAACACCGTCGCACCATCGTTGCGCGCCGCCGCACTTTCAAAAAGCTCGGTGATGCCATGGCCGTAGAAAATGTTGTCACCGAGGATGAGGCAGGACTGATCCGATCCGACAAAATCGGCACCGATGATATAAGCTTGAGCAAGACCTGCAGGCGAAGGCTGTTCTGCATAGGAGAGCGAGATTCCCCAAGCCGAACCGTCACCTAACAGGTTGCGAAAATCGGGCAGATCATGCGGTGTGGATATGATCAGGATATCGCGTATTCCGGCCAGCATCAACGTTGAGAGGGGATAATAGATCATCGGCTTGTCATAGACCGGCATCAGTTGTTTCGACGTGACGAGCGTCATCGGATGCAGACGCGTCCCGTTGCCCCCAGCCAGAATGATACCCTTCATCGACAATTCTCCTCGGATGCCTTTTCCATGCCGGCCTGTTTTTCCGGCGCATCGCCGGCCAAGAGCCTTTGCAATGTAGTCGCAGTCGCGATTTTCCAGTTTGGCAGACGGACACCGTGAACCCTTTCGAGTTTGCTGCAATCCAGCCTCGAATTGCTTGGCCTGCGAGCCGGTGTCGGATATTGCGCAGTTGGAATCGGATGGACGATCGCGGACGCGCCACCCATCCCGGCGGATATGCGGAAGATCTCGCAAGCAAAGTCTGCCCAGCTGGCCTCACCGCTTCCCGCCAAGTGAAATATACCGCGCAGGCGTCCGTCCCGTGACGACAGCAAATTGTCGGCAACCGTTAATATGGCATCGGCGATATCGAGTGCAGATGTTGGATTGCCGTATTGATCGGCGACGACATCGAGTTCGTCGCGACTTCCAGCAAGCTGCAACATTGTGCGCAAAAAGTTCTTGTTAAAGGGGCTGTAGACCCACGCGGTCCTGAGGATGACGTAATCTGCTCCCGACGCGACCAGACGACGTTCGCCCTCAAGCTTCGATTGACCATAAACATTGAGGGGCGCGACGGGGTCGGTCTCATGATAAGGCGAAGTCTTGCTGCCGTCGAAGACATAGTCCGTCGACAAGTGGATAATCGGCACGTTGAGCTTGGTCGCGACGCGACCGATCTCATCTATGGCCGCACTATTGACGACAAAAGCTTTGGCGGCGTCGCTTTCCGCTTGGTCGACGGCAGTATAGGCGGCAGCGGAGATGATCAGTTCAGGTCTCGCGTCCACAAGAGCTTTTTCGATCGTTCCGATATCGGCAAGGTCGAGATTGGGTCTTGCGAGCGGAATAATCTCTATCTCGCCGTGGCGCTCGGCTCGCTCGATCAGAGACTGCGCGACCTGCCCGAAACGCCCGGTGACCACATACCTCCGTGCCATCATTTGCCTCCTAACCGGCTATTGTGAATGAAGTCGTCTCAAGCTCGGCGAGACGTGGTTGCATCCGATCTCTCTGCGAAAGCACGGCGCCTTCGGTTGTCACCGGCCACCTGATGTTGAGCTCGGGATCGTTCCACAATATTCCACGGTCATGGTCGCGGCTGTAGTAGTCCGTTACCTTGTAGGAGATGATGCTGTTGGGCTGGAGAGTGCAGAACCCATGTGCAAAACCGGCGGGAATCCAGACCTGGCAACCGTTCTCGGCGGTCAGTTCCGCCTGGACATATTGCCCAAAAGTTGGTGAGCCTTTCCGGATGTCGACTGCGACGTCGAGGATGGCACCGGCGATGCAACGGACCAGCTTTCCTTGAGCGCGAGGTTCAATCTGAAAGTGCAGTCCTCTCACCGTTCCAGCTTCTACCGAAAGCGACTGGTTATCCTGGACGAAATTGAAGGCACCGATGTTTTGACCAAAGACGTCAGACCGAAAAGTCTCTGAAAAGTATCCGCGATGGTCCCCATTTTTTTGGGGCGTCACCAGCACGACGTCGGGGATTTTCGTTCGTTCAAATTGCATGTCTTCCTCGCACTCAGACCGCCAGGTCATCTCAACTACGTGATGGACACATCCAGCCGCGTTCACTGGATCATTCGTGACATCTCCAAAGGGCTTTTTCGTTTTGTGCCGTTGCAACGAAGCCGGTCTCATTGTCTCGAGGGTAACGAATGCAGGCGAGAAACATCTTGTGCGAACGTTGGGGCGTGATTTGGTTTTTCCAAGCCCCGATAAAACCCTATAGCCAGAAATAGGGAGCTTAATGAATATATATTCCAGTCATTCGTGTAAATCTGTTATTGATGTTAAGCAACATTTTGCGCATGATTGCGTTATGGAACAACTGTAGTTCAAAATTTGAATTACTTTCATTCAAAAACCGCTTAATGGTGGCCGTATGATCATATTTTCAGACGAAAACTTGGAGGTGATACATCGTTCTGGGTCGTCTCCCTATCTTCTCGTCACATTTAACGAAATGGAAATGAGGGCGAACGGCAGTCGTTTCTGGGGGCAGCGATTGTGCGAGAAGGCCGACATTTCAGCGCTTGGCTTCATCAGCCGGCGGCCGAACTGGTTTCCGGCGGCGAGCGTCGTCAAGGCTGTCGAGGCCGCCGCGCCTATCCTTCACGCGGCATCGGAGCGGATCCTCTACGGGCACTCGCAGGGCGGTTATGCAGCGTTGCGGTATCGGAGGCGCTTCAACGCCACAGTGGCTGTTGCCTTTTGCCCGCAAGTCTCGATCGATCCGAAGGCCGTTCCTTTCGACGGCAGGTTTACGCGCCATTTCTCGCCCGATCTCCATGCCAATATGGGGATCGCGCCTGATCACGCGGCCGGCCGGGCCTATCTGTTCTTCGATCCGTTTCACACCGTCGATCATCAGCACGCGGTTCGGATCGCGGCGCTGCAGGAGAGGACCCAGCTGGTGCCTGTCCATATGACCGGCCATGGCACCGTTCGCGCCTTTACCGGGACGGCGCGCGCGCTCTCGGTGATCGAGGCCTGCCGCGGAGACGATCTTCCGGGTCTGCGCGGTCTCGCCCGCGCAGCGCGCGTGACCGCGCCAATGCGGCCCTATCAGATCGCCATGACGGCGATAGCTCGGCATCGGGCCTGGGCCGACAGGTTTCACGCGCGCTTTGGCCCAAATTTCTCTCCTGTCGAGCAGGCAAACTTCCTCTACCACCGGGCCAATCGCCATATTCGCGACGGTGAGCTTGTGACGGCGCGGGCCATGCTTGCGGACGCCATGGCGTATCAGCCGGACAATCTCGGCTTCGGCCGTCGGCTAGAGGAACTGGACGGCCGTATCGCGCGGCTCAGAGCGGCCGGTGCCTTGCATTCGTAATCCCAATGTTGCCGGGCCCGCCCGACAAGGCGACCTTCCTGAAGAAGGACGGTCCTCTTGGCGTTTCCTGAGGCGAGCGTCTTAAAGCGCGGGCGACAGAAGCTTGGGGCTCTCGGCGATCGCGGCATCGAGTTTCCGCCGCAGCAATGTGCGATAGAGTTTGACGTGTTCCCGCGCGCAGGCGGCGCGGTCGGCGGG
Organism: Neorhizobium sp. BETTINA12A; assembly: GCF_023006485.1. Lineage (NCBI taxonomy): Bacteria > Pseudomonadati > Pseudomonadota > Alphaproteobacteria > Hyphomicrobiales > Rhizobiaceae > Neorhizobium > Neorhizobium sp. BETTINA12A. The sequence continues at coordinate 39,819 of NZ_JALBGW010000010.1, read as the reverse complement.
TTGGCGCAGGGAAACGCGCAGCCGTTCCCAGATTTTGCCATCGCCCAGCACCTCGACGATGCGATCCGCGAGATCCTGGCTGCTGCCTGCGCGAAAGTGCAGCCCGTCCTTTCCGTCACGCACCTTTTCGGCCATTCCGCCGATATCGGAGCAGATCATCGGCCTGCGGTGGAGCAGCGCTTCCTGAATGACCACGGGCGAGTTTTCCCACCAGACGGACGGCAGAACCACCCAGTCGACGGAACGCATGAGACGTGGCACGTCCGCGTTCTGGTAGGCGCCATAGAAGCGAACGCGGTTGCCGGCGTCGGCGATGAGCTTCTTGATCCGTTCCTGGAATTCGACCGGCTGTCGCTCAAGATTGCCACCGAAGATCATCAGGCAGGAGTCTTCGCCCCATATCTCCTTCGGGATACGCGAGACGGCGTCGATCAGGATATCGGCGCCCTTGAATGGAGTCATTTGTCCGAAATAGGCAAAGCGATTGCGGCGCGGCTTGAGACCTTGAACCTCGCGCGCTGGCGCCGCTGTTTCCATGGCGATGCCGTTTTCGATCACGCTGATCTTGTCTCTTTCGATACCCCATGCGGCGTAGCGATCCGCCAGGAACCGGCTGGGGGAGATGAAAGCGTCGGCAAGGTCGAGCATGCCGCGGGCGAACAGTTCGCGCTTCAGGAAACGCGAGACGGGGATCTCGGGAAAGCAGCCGTGGCAGGCGACCGGGGACGCGGTTTCGCAGAGCTGGCCGGAAGGCCGCTTCACCATCTGCCCGTGATTGTGGCAGATCGACAGATATTCATGGAATGTGACGATGATGGCGGCGTGCGGAAACGCTTCTCGCAAAGCATAGAGTGCTTCGAGGCCGATACCGAGAACATGATGGAAATGGATGACATGGGGCCTCAGATCGCGCGCAAAACGCAAGAGGTCCTGGCTGATCGCCCGGGTATCGCCGTTCGACAGGAAGAAATGGTCGTAATCGTCCGTGTGGAACAGCAATTCGTCCTCGACGAGGCGCAGGCTCATCAGCGCGGATGCGGCGTGCCGCGGCACCGGGTGACCGATCCGAGCGAGATAAACCGATTCCACGTTCGGCAATGCTTTCAGGCCGAGATGCAGGTTGTGGGACGCGATTTCCGCCCCGCCGAGCGAGACCGACGGATGTGCATGCGAGACGACAAGGACGCGAAGCTGCTCGTTCATGCGGGCCTCTTTTCCAGGTGCTTTTCAACGGTGAGGATAGGCAGCCATTGGCTCTTGAAGATCTTCCGGTCAATCTCTTCCACCAAGGCCGCCATCGCAGGACTATCGCCGGCGCGGGCGTCGTCGCAGCCCCACATCTGCACGGACGGCAGCAAATAGGAGTCGAATCCGGACCGACTGAGGCGGAGGCCTAGATCCACACCCTTTTCCTGCGCACCGAGATAGCCACCGCAGAAGCTGCCAGCGCCCGACAGGGCGTCGCGGGGCATGATGCAGCATTCGAGCGAGGCCGCTGCGATGTGGGTCACGTTCATGTCGGTAACCGCTTTGAGCGGATATCCGGCGTAGCGGCCCACGACCGGCTGGTCGTCATTGCCGTCGTCGATCCAACTTCCCGCCCAGCGAACAGAATGGTCTTCGTAAGCCAGGACGGGCGAGATGATGCTTCCCTTCATCGTGGAAGCAGCGGCGACGAGCTTGCCATACCAGCCTCTCCCATGCGGGATCAGTGAGGCGGAGAGCGACACGACCGTTTCACAGGAAAGCGCCTGCGTGCCCGCTTCCAGCATGTCGTAGACGTCGCCCGTTCCCTTCGTCGATACCAACCTGACCGAAAGGCGATAGAAACGCGCGAGCTCCTTGAGGCGGGCGGCCTGCCTGCGAAACCGCTCGGCAGGCATGGCGATCACGATTGGCGCGCCCCGGGTTTCCGGATCGAGTGCGAGCAGGGCAAGCAGCGGGGAAATGTCTTCCTCGCTCTCGCCTACGCCGATGATGATCGGGAGACCGTTTTCCTCATCGAAGAATCCAGCGTCGATGATCGTTTCGATGGCCGGCGCTGATCTTCCTGATGATCGTGTCAGGAACGGAACAACGTGTGTATCGACGATCGCCGGCAGCGCGCTGTTGACGGGATCGATCGAGCCGATCTGGCGCAATGCCGCCGAACGTGCCGAAAGGCGCGTCGGTTTGACCGGCAGAAACGCGCGGCGCGAATCCTGCAGCGTCAGTTCAAAATAAAGGGACGCGCCTGGATCTTCGCCCGATAACTGGGCGTGGGCAACGAAGCCGTGGGCGCGCTGATCTCCCCGCAGACCCGGCACAAGGTGCGTCTGGTCGTTGAAACTGTCCGCGACGTCGGGGCGATCGAAGCGCGTCCAGTGTTCGTCGAGGCGGATTGCAGCATTGCGTCGGCGCAGCTTAACTGTCGCGACGTGGCCATCGGGGTCATACAGCCAGCCGGAGATGAGGAGATTTCCCGCATCGGCCTCGAATATGCTGTCTATCCCCATTCGGACGAGATAAGGCAGGCTTGAGACGGTTTCCTTGCCCTCGAAGCTATTGGCGGCGGCCCGCAGGGACAGGAGCACGTCCGGCGTGCTGTGGGTGCGCATCAGGACCGACCGGATATGTTCGGGGGTTTCCTGCGGATCGGCGATGCGCTTTCGAGGGTGGACCGCAACATGCCTCCAACCGGCGCGCCCTCGAAAGATCAGACCTTCAATGTCGGCAACGCGGGCGGCCTCGTCCGTCTCGAGAAGGCCGACAAAACCAGCGGCGCCATCGGGAGCGTCGGGACGTGTAAACGTGGCAATACCGCATTCCGCGACCACCGGCGTTGCCCTTCCGATCAGGGACATCCGGCAAGGCCCCGGTGCCATGCCGCGGCTCCAGCCCTGCAGGAATGTCACGCCATCATGGCTCTCGCCGATCACCTCGACGAAGCCATCAGTGGCGTGGGTCGCCTGTAATAGCGTGGTTATGGTGAGAAGCCTGCGGCGGCTGAGATTGCCGGTCATCAGAGCGTCTACGAGCCGGTTTATGACGGCGGCCGACTGAGATCCGGCGGACTCGAGCATGAGCGCGGCCGCTTCCTCCGTTGAGGCAAGACGGGGCGCAAAGATGTAGGGCGTGCCCGTCTCCTTCTCCGTCTCTCCGAAGCGTATCGTGGTCATGGCAAGGTCCGTGTCCCCTGCCGGAAGGAGCGCCGCAAAGCCGTGCTTGGCCCGCGGTGAGGATGCGGTCAGTCGCCATTCCGAGACAAATGCATTTCGCGTATCGGCCTGATTTTCGCCGACGCCAACCGTCACGTCGCCGGCCGGGACTTGGCCGAGGCCTATAATGAGCAGGGTTGCCTCGTCGACGCGGCAGCCGATAACCCTTCCGGAGCGCATCGCCCTGCTCGCCCCCTGCTTGGCGGGCGTTGGTTTGGTGACCAGGGGGCCGGTGACCGGAGGGTTGGTAACCGTGGGGGACTGTTCCGTAACCAGCATGCCTTGCCCTCCCTCGGTCAAATCCTGAAAATCAGCGCAAGGCCGGCGCCCGCGGCAAATCCGACGAGAACGAACAGCAGCAACAGCATGGGTTTGAATTCGGCGTTCGCCCGCTTCTTCAATGCATTCAGGTTCTTCTCCATCCCAGCCACGACCCCGTCCAGCCGCATCAGGTGGACATCGAGGTCATTCAGCCGTTGGCTGACCTCCACCTTGAGGTTTTCGACGGCGTTGCCGATTTCGGTCAGGTCGGTGGTTTCGGTCTTGTCCGCATCGATTTCCGGTGCGCGCTGCAGGGAGCGCTGCGAGACCTGCAACTGCCGCTGCGACGCCATCAGCACATCAAGCTTGTCGAGCACTTTTGCCAGCGGCGCGGCGATCAGCGCTTCGGCCGCCTGTTCGTTCGGCTGCGGAACGCGAAGCGCCTGTTCGGAGCCGCTTCCATTGCGCGCCATGACGACGATATCGTTGGCCCGCGAATGGAGGGGATCGGGCAGCGCGATTTCGAATGCGTGCTTGCCGTCGCCGATACCGTTGCGTCGCAGGTCTGGACGGTTGCGATCGGCAACAGTCTCTGCGATCACCTTGCCATCGAGTAGGACACGGATGGTCAGACGCTGGTCCGGCGCCATCGGGTCGAATGCCCAGCCGAAGATCGTACCCATGTCGACGGCGTCCACGCGGCCGTTCATCGGCTTGACGTTGTCCTGTTCGGATGCGGCATCCGGTCGTTCGGCGGGACTGGTCATGCGCTCTCCAATGCCTGAACCTGTGCCGTCTCCATCCACTTGAGATAGCGGCGGGCAGTCGTGTCGATGTCGTCGGGCTTGCGGGCGTTTTGCGCAAACAGGTGCAGCAGTTTCGGGTCTTCCAGGATGTCGCGCATCGCCGCGGCGAGCGCCCGGGCATCATTGGGTGGGACGGTCAGGCCGTTGACGCCATGCTCGACCATTTCAGCCATTCCGCCGATATTGCTGGCGATGACCGGACGGCCTTGCGCCTGGGCTTCCTGAATGACCAACGGTGCGTTCTCCCACCAGACGGACGGAACGATGGTGCAATCGACCGCAGCCACCAGATCGCCGATATCTTCGCGTCGATAGGGCCCTCGGGCCTGCACGGATCCTGATGTTTCGGCAAAGCGTCGATTGATCTCCTCGACGAACGTCTCGCTCTGGAAAGGCGCGCCGCCATGGACGCGAAGTTCGAAATCCATGCCGTCGGCCAGAAGCTGACGCGCCGCCTCGAGCAATACGGTCACCCCTTTCCAGGGGTTGAGATTGCCGAAATATCCGAAGACCGGCTTCCCGCCCTGAAGCAGATCTCTTCGCAGGCCGGCTTTGCGGGCAGGAATGCCATTGGGAATGACGCTGATCGTATCTTCGTCCAGTCCCCATTGCACATAGCGATCCCGCAAAAAGGCGCTTGGCGAGACGAAGTGGTCGACCGTGCTCAACAGGGCCTTCAGGTGGCGTTCGCGCAAGGCAAAGCGATCGAGCGGAATATCCTTGAAGCAGGCATGGCAGCGGTCCGGGCTGGACTGATGACAAAGCTCCTTGCTGCCAGTGCGCACCATCAGGCCGTCATGGTGGCAGATGGGGTAGTAGTCATGGAGTGTCATGACGATCTGGCAATCGGGCAGGGTGCGGCGGACGATGTGGGGGAACTCGGCGCCAAGCAGCAGCATGTGGTGGAGATGGACCACATCCGGCCGGAAATCGCGCAGGAGATCCGCTATGTCAGGCACGACACCGTAGAGGTCGATCTGGCTCATGAAGAAGCGGTCGAAATGTCCGGACCACAACAGGATTTCGTCTCCTGCCGAGCCGATGCTCTGGAAGCTCGTGCCAGGTCTTGCTTCGCGATGAATGTGGTTCGTGGCACCGAGAAACAGAGCTTCGTGGCCCTCGCGCTGATAGGCGCGAAACAGGTCGTGAGCGAATATCTCGGTTCCGCCCGGGTGAAGGGACGGATGGTTGTGGGCAGCGACCAGAATGCGCTTGCTCATCGGCCATTTCCCCGGCGCTTCGCCACAATGAAATCCTGATGGTGAGCCGCTTTGGTGCCGCGCCAATGGCCAAGCGATTTCAAGGCGACGGAGAGGCCGGCCCGTTCGAGCGCCTTGTCGAGAAAGCCGTCTTCGAAGCCGACCGCCGCAAGCGGCGCCTGGTTGGGTACGAACCAGCACGGGCTTTCGCCATAGCGGCGGAACGCAAGGCGCGGATCGCGCCGCCCGTGCTCGTCTGCCGCCGCGATCCGGTCGACCACGAAGGCTGTCATGAACAATCGGCCGCCGACTGACAGGACCCTGCGAACCTCAGCGAGGTAAACGAGGACTTCCGCAGGGGGTAGGTGAGTGACCACCGACGTCATGATGACGAAGTCGAAATGTTGATCCGGAAAGGGAAGCCTCAGGGCCCTGCCACTGACCTTGCCGTTCGGATTGTAGAGTTCGTGCGCGATATCCAATCGCTGGAAGGCGAAATTGGAGTAGGCGGGCGTGATCGTCCGCTGGCACCAGTCGATGCCGCCCTCGACCGGATCGATGCCGTCGTAGCGGCTTGTCTGCGGATCGAGATACTGGGTGAGCGGCACGGCCATCCGGCCGATACCGCAGCCGATGTCGAGCACGCGGGCCTCTTCGCGCAGGCCGCCGATACGGATGAAGTGCCCGAGAAATTCCGCGCCTATCGCGCGAAAATCACCGTCGCCCACGAAGACATTGGTGGGTTCCGGCTGTGGCAGAAAACGATTGCCCCGAACGGCTTCAAGCAGCCAGCGAACACGGTCCTCGTCGACCAGCCGAGCCGGCTTGGGAGGGCGCGCGAGTGCTATCTGTGTCACGCTGCGTTCCTTTCCCGGGCTCTCCCGTTTGTGGCGGCGGGGCGATCTTGATCTTTGTCGAATGGGTTGGCCATCAAGTCGGTGATGTCGTCTTCCCAGCGTTGCGTGTGCAGCCATGAATTGTATTGGCTGGCAACGCCGCGCATATAGTCCTCGCTGCGGCGGATCGATCGGCGCTCGAAATGATACAGGCAGGCGGCCGGCTCATAGGCGATCTGGAGCCCGAGACGGCGGATCTTGAGGCAGAGGTCACTGTCCTCGTAGTCGCCGATCACGTAGTCCTCGGTGAAGCCGCCGACACGCTCGTAGGTGACCCTGCGGGTCACGAGGCAGGCGCCGGTGACGCCGGGAACCTCGCGAGCTTGTTGGGCGGGAGCATAGTCGCCGGGCATGCCCTTGTTGAAATGGTGGTTCAACCAGATCCCGCGCTGGTCGCGGCCAAAATACAGGCCGGCATGCTGCAGCGATCCGTCTTCGAAGAGCAGTTTCGGGCCGATGGCGCCCAGCCTGCTGTTTTCCAACAGCGGGCGCGACAGCACCTGAAGCCAACCGGGTCCCTTTGGCACGACATCCGAATTGAGCATGACCAGAATGGCGCCGCGGGCAAAACGTGCGCCGGCATTGCAGGCCCGCGCGTAGCCGCTGTTGCGGTTCATGACGACCAGCTTCATCGGCAGCCCGTGCAGAAGGTGCAAGCCGCCCAGCATGTGCTCCGTCTCATCCTGGATTTCCGGTGAATCGAGGACGAAGATGATCTCGGCATTGGCGACGAGCCACGGATCGGTGGCCATTCCCGACAGTTGGAAGCGCAGGAAATCGAGGACCTTGTAGAGAGGTATGACAATCGAAACGAGGGGTGTGGTTTCGGACAGGCTGTAGTCCTTCGTGGAATCGACCTCTATGGTCTTTCCCAATCGCCGTTCTATGTCCTGCAGGGCGGGCGCGAGGATCGTGCGGAAGGCGCTATCGACCGCATGCTGCGGCGGCACGGCGCGCAGGACATGGTTTCGTTGCGTTGCGGGCTCGAAAGGCTGCGGCTTCGGTATCAGCGGCCTGACCGCTCCCGAAGCAAGGCGCAACTGAAATCGCGGCTGCAGGAGCGGACCGGTGGATTCCGGCAGCGGGATCCAGGCAACGAAGCCGGTCACATCGGTCTTGCTCTTCTCGTCCTTGCCTTCCGCCCATGCCGGGAATTTGTAGCTGTTTGCGTCAAGCGGTACGGCCGTGCCGTCCTCCCTGACGTAGTCGATGCCGGCGAAGGCGGATGACGGCGCATGGAACCAGCCGCCTGCCAGAAGGCCGTCGTCGAGCGCCAGGGCGAGATCGACCTCCCCGGACGGATGCATCGACGACTTGGCAATCCGGGTTGCAGGCAGCGGGGCGTTGACCTGAAGGTCGATCGCCGTCGCGGCGCTGCCTTCCGGCAAGGCGGCGAGGCAACGGACGATCATTTCGCGCAGCTCCACCGCCTCACGGTTTTTGCTCCACCAGCTCTGAAGGCTGGGATGGCGAGGCTTGTCGTCAGCAAGCTGGCGAATTGCGGCACCATTCTTGCTCAGGAGGACGATGAGAAACGGAGGAGAGGGAAAAGGCGCCTCTGCGATGAAATGGCACGGTTGAAGACCGCTTTTCGCTCTGCGTCCGAGGACAGGCCTTACGGCCATGCGTGCGATCGAAGTCGCGCCGATCGCATAGATCGCTATAATGTCGCCGAGGTCCGGATTGATCGCCGTCTCGATCAGATGGCGTCCTTGGGCAACCTGGCAGACGATGCTGGCGGCCTGCGGTTCGGGCACGAGCGCATGAAGGGCGTCTTCGACGATCATATGGAAAAGATGGTCGCCGGCGATGCGGAAGGCGCTTCGCCAGACGGTCAGCAGGTTGTTGACGAACTTGATGCGGGAACCCGGTGCAAGATCCGTAAACAGCGCTTCCACATCGGGGGGTGTGAGCATGTGTGCCGGCTGCATCACGACGGTTTCGACGATGTCGCCGTGTTCCGTGCAGATGTCCGCGTTTACCGGCTGTTGTTCCGGTCGCATCGCCCAGAACATGCGCTGTCTTCCGTGGCCGAGTGGAAGCATCATGCTGACCAGCGGTACCGGTGACCGATCCATCGACAACAGGCACTTGGTGGTTGCGGGAAGGGGCGAGGGGAGATCCCAGACAAGGATTGCCAAATCCGCGCCGAGCCGAAAGATTTTTGCGTTTCTGAAAACGCCCGTGGCGTCTATCGCTTCGTCGAACGTCACACGCGGCCCCTCTGAATCGGAGTTGCGCGCCCCGCGGGAGGAGGCAGGGCGCGCAGAAATCATGCTCAGTGAACGGTGAAGTAGTTCTCGGGATTGGCATGAATGTCGTCAGCGTCGACATTGACCAATGTCAGCGTATCGCCATGGCCGAGATCGACGACGACATTGCCGCCGACCTGGGTGACGCGCGAGGCCAGATCGTCCGGCGAGGTCACGTCGAGGCCATTGATGCCCTTCGAGATCTGCAGGATATCCTCGCCAGCGGTGAAGTCGAGAATGACGTCATTGCCGCCGCCGCCGCCGAACACGAAGACGTCATGGCCAGCACCGCCGACCAGGATATCGTTGCCAGCGCCGCCATCGATGATGTCGTTGCCGTCGCCGCCGTAGAGGATGTCAGCACCCTTGCCGCCGGACAGGAGATCATTGCCATGTCCGCCGAGCAAGGTGTCATTGCCCTTGTCGCCGTAAAGAAGATCATCACCCCAGCCGCCGACAAGATTGTCGTTGCCATCTCCACCGTTCAGCAAGTCGTCGCCCTCGTCGCCGAACAGGGTGTCATGTCCCTTTCCGCCGAACAGGATGTCGTCACCTTCACCGCCGAACACGATGTCGTGCCCGTTACCGCCGTTTACGAAATCATCGCCCCCATGGGCGCGGATGAAGTCGTTGAAGCGGGAACCGAACAGGGCATCGTCGTATGCTCCGCCTTCCAATGTGGCCATCTGCCTCTCCTCTTCAGGTTTGTACGAGTGCGTTGTCGGCGCGGGTGCGACGATTTCGCGCTTGAAATGTGCACTGCAAAAAACCGAAGCGCAAGCATGTCTTGAGACAAAAATGCCATATGTTGGGAAATATATTTCATGAATTGAATATTACTGGCACATTACCCCGATAATCTCCAGTTATATAAATTAAAATTTCCGTATTTTACTTTGAAACAAATTCAATATTTGAAACAATTTCTGCTTTGCAGCATTTCTTTCCATTCAGATACTAATCTTCCCTGAAAGCGCGATTGAAACTTTCGAGGACGGGGGAGGTGATGTAGTCGATCGCGCGGCGTGGCTGGTGGATGATCAGCACTTCTGCCGGCATGCCGGGATAGAGGCGCACATCAGGGTTCGCCTTGAGCGATGCCGGGTCGAGTTTGGCGCGCGCGACGAAAAACGCACTGTTTGATTTCTCGTCGACCGACTGGTCCGCGGCGACATAAATGACCGTACCTTCCATCGGCAGGCGGGACCGTTGATTATAGGCCGTCAGCCGGACCTGGGTATGCGAGCCGACGGCGATGCTGTCGATGTCGCGAGGATTGACGCGCATCTCGACCAGCAGCGGCTCATTCTCCGGAACGATCTCAAGCAACGGTTGGCCGGGCGTGACTGCGCTGCCGGGGGTGCGCACCAAGATGTTGCTGATGATGCCATCCTGCGGAGAGCGGATCTCAAGGCGCCGCAGCACGTCCTTCGAAGCGGTGATCTGTTGTTCGACGTCGGCGAGATCGACCCGTGCGGTGGCGATTTCGCCGGCGATCGTCGACTGAAAGTCGCTTTCGATCCCAGTCAGCGCAAGCTGCGCGCCGGCTGCGGCCTTTTCGGACTGGGCCTTGTTGCCGACGAGTTCGCCCCGTTGCCTCGCAAGCTCACTGAGCCTGGAGTCGATCTCGATGATCTGGGTACGCGGTGCGGCGCCTATCTTCACCAATGAGTCCATCGCCGCGCGGTGCTCCTTGATGAAGCCGATTTGCCGGTCGGTCGCCTCGATCTGGATGTCGTATGACGCTGCCAGTTCGAGGTGTTCCTCGATCGTCTTTCTCTGGACCTCGACGCGTCCGAGCTTGGTCTCGCGCCGCTTTTCAAAAAATATCGTTTCCGCCCTGACGGAGTCGTCGATCGTAACACCCCAGGCGTCGCCGAAATCGCTTGGAAAACTGACTTGCGGCGCGTCATTCTGTTCAGCTTTCAGTCGAGCCAGTTTGGCGATCAGGCCAATGCGCCGGGCCTGAAGCGACCGGAGGCTGGAACGGGCGCGCGTATCCTCCAGTTCGATCAGGGCCTGACCGACGGTAACCTTGTCGCCCTCCTGGACCAGCAATCGGTTCATCACGCCGCCTTCGAAATGGCTGATGGTTTTCCGTTTCGAATCGACGATGACCGTGCCGTTGGCGACCGTCGCGCTGCTGAGCTCGACCGAAAACCCCCAGGCAAAAAATCCGCCGAAGGACACGAGGATCGTGGCGAGCCCCGCAATGACGAGACCGCGTAGCGGTGAACGGCTGTCAAACTGGTCGAACTCCAGGTTCGATGGGCCGGCATCCGGCAAGGCCGGTTGATATCGCTGGATTTGGCGCTCGGAGAGATCGGCGCGGATCGCGAGTGGCTTTTTCTCAATCATGAGGGGTTTGTGCCCGGTCATATTGCGGCTACCTCCCGGGCTGTTTCGCCCGGCATCGTGGCCGGAACCACGGACGTACGCGGTCCGAACTGGGTGATGCGGCCGTTTTCAAGCACGAGCAGCTTGTCGGCGACCTGCATGATGGCCGGCCTGTGAGCGATAATGATGACGATGGCGCCACTCTCGCGGGCGCGCTGGATCGCGCGGATAAGGGCTCGCTCGCCGATCGCATCCAGATTCGCGTTCGGTTCGTCGAGCACGATGAGGCGAGGTTGGTTGTAGAGGCAGCGCGCCAACGCGATACGCTGCCGCTGCCCTCCGGAAAGGGTCAGATGTCCGTCGCCGACCGGCGTATCGTAGCCGAGCGGCAGGCGCCCGACCATTTCATGAATGTCGGCCAGCCGCGCCGCCTCCAGTACCTTGTATGGATCGCTGTCCGCCATTCGCCCGATGTTTTCCCGAATAGTGCCTTCCAGAAGCGAGACGGATTGCGGCAGGTATCCGACTATCTGGCCGAACGAGCTGCGCTCCCAGAGATAGGTATTGTTGCCGTCGAGGAAGACACCGCCGGATGTGGGGCGCAGAACGCCGACCAGCAGGCGCGCAAGTGTCGATTTGCCCGCGGCGGAAGGGCCGATCACGCCCAGAACCTCGCCCGGAGAGAGGGAGAAAGAAATGCCCTTGATGATCGGCACATCCAGGCCGGGGGCTGCGTAAATGAGCTTGTCGACCACGATGTCGCCCGACGAATGCGGCGTCGGCATCGTCTGGCGGATCGCAACGTCCGCCGTGAGGATGGCCTCCAGACGATGCCAGGCCCCGGCCGCCAGCACCCACTGCCGCCAATTGTCGATGAGCGAATCGAAGGGAATCAGGAGGCGCCCAACCAGGATGCTCGATGCCATCATCGCGCCGGGCGTGATTTCCTGCTGCAGCACCAGAAATGCACCGGCCGACAGGGTAATGATCTGGATGGAATAGCGCAGGCTGCGGGTAATGGACGACATCGCCTTGCTCCTGCGCCCGCTTGTTTCAAAGGCGCTGAGGGCTTCCAGTTGCAGGGCGCGCCAACGGGCCGCCAGGGCCGGCAGCATGCCCATTGCCTCGATTGCCTCGGCATGTCGCAGCGAAGCACCGATCTTGGACACCGCCTCGATATTCGTTTGATTCGCCTCCTTGGTGAGTTGGCGGGTCAAAATGTCCGTAATCAGCCCGCCGCAGAGGAGCAGAGCGGCGGAAACGGCTCCGATAAGACCAAAAAGCGGATGCAAAAGGAAAAGGGCGCCAAGGAAAATCGGCGACCACGCCGCATCGAGGGGCGCAGTGACTGCTGACGAGGTCAGGAAACTTCGCAATTCCGAGATGTCCCGAAGCGACTGGGTGGCGCGCGACAGGCCCTGGTCGACCGAGGCCTGAACGGCGGCGGCCAGGACGGGCATGTTCAGTCGGCGCACAAGCGCACCTCCCATGGCCTGGAACGAGAGGGCGCGGATGAATTCCAGAACACCGAGCACGACAAGGGCGCCGACGGCCAGAATGATGAGCATTCCAAGCGTGTCCATGCTCTGACTGTTGAGCACCCGGTCATGGACCTGCAGCATGAACAGAGGCATCGTCAGTTGTAACAAATTCAGGCACACGCTGAGTGCCGCGGCATAAAATAATCCCGACAGAAATACACGTTTTGCTTGCGATACCAGCAACCCTGGGCTGCTTTGTTTTCGACCTCCCCGGATTTGCCCCTTGATTGTTGTCCCATTTTGAACAGTATCGCGCATGGCAATTTGCCTCAAGTTAACGTTAGATCAATCAGTCGGAGGACGTATTTCGTTATAGCTAAACCGAAGGATAGTATTGCTTCCTCCAATCTGGCACATAACGGAGGGCTTATGCAAGCTCATGGCAATTGGGGGGAATGGGCGTAGTTGAATATTACTTCAATTTTTGAAGTATTTTCCTGAAATGGAGAGTGGGATGAAAGAAGAAGTTGTGCTTAATTTGCCTGTTGATCTGAACGGCGAACTGACAGTTCAAATGGGCCAGACGGCACAGACAGACCCCAAGCATCCTCAGGATGCAGAGTTGGGGGACCTCCAACAGGTTACATATTTCGAGCTCGCTCGCCTCATGGAGCGGGCAAGCCGTCGGTTCTCGGGCCTGATCCGTGCGGAGCTGACCAAGCTTCGGGTCGACGATATCGGACCGGCACAGGCGATGATTCTGCTGGCAATCGGCGATTCGGAACTCTCGGTCGCCGAGCTCCTGGATCGGGGGCATTATGTCGGCTCCAACGTTTCCTATTATCTGAAACAGCTTGGCGATGGTGACTACATCGATCGGGTTGCCTCCCAGCGCGACAAGCGGTCCGCACGCATCAAGCTGACTGAGAAGGGGCGGCAGCTCAGGGCAAATCTCCGTGACGCGGCGATGGCTTATGAGCGCGCGGTGAATCGTGGCGACCAGGAGCAACGGATGCTTGAAACGGCATTCCAGACTTTGCATCAGCTCGAGCTGGCTTGGGGCAGCACCCCACGGTACGGCGTTTGAATGGTGGGTGAGGGCGTGCCCCTGGCCGTGGGGGAATAGACGCGATGCACGTGGCGTTTGTTCATCGACGGGGTTTCGGTCAGTTCGCTGCCCTGGCCGCTCAACTCGCACAGGCGGGCAACGAGGTCAGCCTCATCACCGAGACCATAGATCAGAAGATCCCTTCCGTTCGAGTCGTTCGACATCGAGCGGAAGCGGGGCCGCGTGCAGATCCCCATATGGCCCGACATATGGGGACTCCCGATCACCATGCGCGAATCGGTCATCGCGTCGCCGAGACGCTCGATGCCATGGTGCGGCAGGGGATGGTTCCCGATGTCGTCGTTGGCCATATCGGCTGGGGAAGCATGATGTTCCTGAAGGATGTGCTCCCGCAGGTGCCCGCATTGGGGTATTGCGAGTTCTTCTACCGGTCGGAAGGGGCAGATATCGGGTTCTCCCCCGACGATCGGCCCGATCTGGAGACGCGCAAGAGACTGCGGCTGCGCAATGTCGCGCAACTCCTGTCCCTCGAGGCCATCGAGGCCGGCATCAGCCCCACCCATTGGCAGAGAAGTCTCTATCCCGCCGACGCCCGGGGGCGCATTTCAGTGTGTCACGAGGGGATCGATACGGCGCGGTTTCGACCCGACCCGACAGCTTCGGCTACGCTTCCAGATGGACGCGTGCTGAGTGCCGATGGTCCTCCCATCGTCACTTTTGTCGCGCGCGATCTCGAGCCGTATCGCGGATTCCCGCAGGCTCTCGAGGCGGCCGCCAAGGTCGTGCGCCAACGGGCCGATGCTCTGTTCGTGTTCGTCGGAGGAGACGGTGTCAGCTATGGCGTGCCGCCGCCGGGTGGCGGGGCGTGGAAGGATCACCTCCTCAAGTCGCTGGACATACCGCAGGAGAATATCGTCTTTCCCGGCCCGGTGCCGCATTCGGTCTTACGGCAGATCTACCAGATCTCGTCCGCGCATCTGTACCTGACCTATCCCTTCGTCCTGTCCTGGTCGGTGCTGGAGGCTATGGCGTGTGGCGCGCTGGTCATCGGATCGGATACCGCGCCCGTTCAGGAGGTCATACGGTCCGGCAAAAATGGCCTTCTGGTGCCGTTCTTCGATACGGATGCACTCGCCGAGGCCATTCTCGGCGCCCTAGCGAATCCGGAACGTCATTTCGCGATGCGCGTTGCAGCGCGCCGGACAGTCGAGAGGCGTTTCCGGCTAGCGGAATGCCTTAATCGTCAACAGAATATTATTGAAAAGCTGACCGGAAAACCGTTTTGAGGCATTCAAGGAGCGGCTGCATGATTATTACTTCAATTTTTAAAGTATATTTTGAGTTCATTTCTTTATATCGGTTGAATTTTGTTATTGTGCGCTGCAATGTTAGTTGTTAGGCTTCTCATCAAAGGCGCCGGATGACTTTGATAAAGTTTGGTTATCCGGGATATTTGTTCTTTGTTGCAGGGTAATTCTTCAGGGGCGGTGCGTGCTAAATTTGACGTCTTCCGGCATTGGGAAACAACTGGTGACGAGAAAGCTGATCGCGGCATCTGTCCGGGATCGGTCCTGCTTCGAAGGAAGCGATATCGAGCATCAGGTCGTTTTCCTCGATGCCGATGGCCTTCCTCCGGTGACATTGCAGAATGCTTTTCCATTGGTCGCTGTCGCCTATTCGGACGAGGGAGAGGCGGATCTGCAGGCGGGTTTGGCGCTGCTTGGACCGTTGGGCACGGTCCCCGCCGTTCCCATCCGCCGGCTTGATCCCACAAACAGGCCGGAAAGCCTCCCGCTTCTGCAGGCTCTGACCGAAGGCAGCGTCGGCCGGCTTGCGCGATACAGCGCCTCGATCACTTCGGAGCTTGCGATCCTGCGAAGGGAACGAGAAACGCTGCTGGAAAACTACCGGGCGCTCGAAGATGCGTTCCAGGCGCGAAACTGGGAGCCGGTTTCGGAGATTTTCTCCCACGATCCGTATGCTGATCCGAAGGACGAGGGCATCGGGCCGCTACTTGCCGCAGCCTTTATCGAGCAACTTCTGCCGGTATCCAGCCTTGGCGTGGCGGGGTTTGCCCTTCACCTTCACTCGGTGCCCAGAGTCAGCGGAGAGCTTGTCGTCGCGTTGAGCTATCTCGAGAGCGGCGAAGGGGTTGCCGAGTGGACTGTCCCCTATGCGCAGCTCGTGCCGAACTGGAATTTCTTCTCGCTGCCCCGCGCCTGTGGGGGAGCTGCGCGCACGTTGCGGCTGCGGATCTCTGCGACCGGGCCGGAGACTATCGGCCTTTCGCTCGGCTATCCGATCGCCGGCGAGCGTTATTCGGCGCGCTCGGAACTTCCGCATCCGGATCTCGACCTGCGCCCGCTGGCGTTCAAGGTGTTCACGGGGTTGCCCGGGGTCAAGCCCACCAGAACCCCCAACATGATCGCGCCGAGCAACCTGCTTGAAGGCCAGTACACTGTCGACTATCGCTTGGCTGTCGCTACGTTGAGTCAGATCGCCGACGTTTCGGTCACGCCCATCGTCCCGGAATTCCAGACGGTGCGATTCCTCGAGCATGAGCATGCCATCGTCTGCCATCCATTGCCGAGCGGCATATCGGCCGGCGCGGTCAGCCGCGCCGTCGAGCCCGGAACGATATCCTTTTCGGTGACGGCCTTTATCGATCATCCGGAAGGCAAGCCCGCGGCGGTCAGCTTCCTGCTTGCGCCGGCAAATTCGAATGCGCGTTCCGAAGTGGCCGAGATCGCGCGAAAGGGCACGGCCAGGCCATCGGCATTCTTCAGCGGATGGCGCGAAGTCACTTCCAGCGAGGTCGTCAATATCAACATTCAGCTGGACGAGCCGGTACGCGGCCCGATGGATCTGATGATCCTCAGCCGCGCAGTGACGGATTCCGTCGACTTCTCCTGGCTTAAAGTGTCGGGCTTCAGGATGGTCAAGCAATTTACGGAGGCCACCGATGTCCGGTAACAGGGAGCCAGCGGACCTGATCGCCGTGGCCATGCCTCTCTACGGTCACGCGGCACTTGCTCTTGAGGCGATCGAGTCGGTGCTTGCCTCGAAACCCGGCAACTGCCGGATCGTCATCGTCGTCTCCGTCGACGGCGATCCGCGGCATGAGACGTTCGATCAGCTGCTGCTCTACGCCGCGGCCCATCCTTGCATCCATGTCATATTCGGCCGGAACGCCGGCCCGGGCGGCGCACGCAATCGCGCCATCGATTTCGTCATCGAGCACTTTCCCGAGGCGAAGGCCGTCTATTTCCTCGATGCCGACAACCGCATCCTTCCCGGCACGATCGAAACGCTTTACCGGCAGCTCGTCGCCAGCGGCTGCGGGTGGGTTTATACGAATATCGACACATTTTCGGTCAGCTGGCGCGCCCATTACGGCAATCGCTATTCGCGGCTGGTGCACTGCATCACCGACAATATCTGCGATACGGGATCGATGATCTCGATCGAGGTTTTTAAGGACGGCGTCCGCTTCAATGACGACCGGCAGAACGGTTTCGAGGATTGGGAATTCTGGCTGTCGTGCATCGAGCACGGTTTCGTCGGCATCCCCTGCCACGACACCGTCTTCGAATACAGGCTGAGGGCGGAAAGCCGCTTCAAGGAGGCGAACCGCGACCGCGCCACGTCGGTCAGTTTCCTGCGCAAGCGCCACATGCCGTTGTTCCAGCGCCCGATGCTGGTGGATTTCGAGCATGAGGATTGCCCGCGCTACCTGTTTGCGCGGACGGAAGATACGGCGATCTCCTTCTTCACCGATCCCACCAAACCACCGACGATGCTTCGCCTCGACGACATTATCCCGGCCTTCTGGGGCAATATCGGCGAACCGGACAATGAACATTTTCCGCCATTCCTGGTCGCCGGAAGCGGCGCGGCGCTCGATCTTCTGCGACGCTCGCGCATGCTGCCGAACGTGCTTGCTCATCTCGAGCGTCTGAGCGAGGTGAGCAACGTCGTCTTCGTCCAGCTCGCCAACGATGCCTCCCAGCGCAAGATCGAGCCGGTCATTCATGGGCCGGGCGCGCAAAAAATCGGCCCCGCCGATCTCGTTTTCCTGTCGACCCGGATCGTCCAGGACGTGGTCCAGAACAATGCCGTCGACTGGTTCGCCTCGATCGCAAGCCAGCAGGTATGGCCGACATCGGCCGTTCTGAAAGTGCGCTTCCCTTTTCCAAGAAGCCTTCCGCGCCGCTCTCTCATCACGCCTCAACAGGTGATGATCAATTGCCTCAACGCGATTGCTTCGAGCCCCCTCCGCGAGACGGCGGGCAGGCGGTGGACCTGGCGTCCGGCGCGGCTCGTGCCCTATACCGATCTCCACAAAGCGTTGCGCAAGGAGATCGGAGGATCGCCGATCCTGCCGCTCGGACACAACGAGGGCAAACGCACCGTGGCGCTGCTCGTGCCGAACGCCTCGTTCGGCGGGGCTGAAAAGGTCGTCTATGCCGCGGCCCGGGAGTTGAAGGCGGCCGGTTACGAGACCCACCTCTTCGTGCTCGGCACGTCCCGGATGGACGTGATCGACGAATTCGATGCCAGCTTCGACTACATCCATTTCTGGGAGGCAGGAATTCCGGCCTGGGGAGGTTCGGGTTCTTTCCTCGGACAGGATTTCATCGCCGAGGAGCATTCTGTCGACTGGCAGGCGCTCAAAGGGCAGCTTTCCGGTTTCGACCTGGTGATCAACAACCACGTGATGGCCGTCCATCCCCTCATCGCGCGACTGCGCTCCGAAGGCACGCGCACCGCCTGCTATCTGCACGTCGTGGACAACACGGGCTTCAAGAGACCCGCCGGTCAGCCCTTCGCAGCGATTGCCCACGAGCATTGCTATGATGCCTTCCTGACCTGCTCCGAACAGCTCAAGATCTATCTGCACAGCTACGGTGTCCCGCACGAGAAGGTTTTCGCCGTTGCGAACGGTGCGAGCTTTTCGGTGCCGCCCAAAGCCCTGGCGGAGGTTCTGGCCGTCAGGCGGATTGAGCGCAAGGATGACCGCTTGCGGATTCTCTACATGGGCCGGTTTGACCAGCAGAAGGGCATCGACAGGCTGGCGGCGGTGCTTGCGGAATTGCGGGCCTCCAACGTCGCCTTCGACGCCCGGGCTATCGGGGGAGAAATTCTTGCCGATTCCAGGGTCTCCTGGAGTGAACGGCTGAAGGACCTCGGCGTGGACGTGCGCCCGCCGGTCTTTGCGAGCAAGGATCTCATCAAGGCGCTCGGCTGGGCCGATGTTCTCCTCATGCCGTCACGGTGGGAGGGCGCGCCGTTGATGATCGCCGAGGCACAGCAACTCGGCTGCGTGCCCATCGCGACCGCGGTCGGCGCGGTGGACGAGCTCATTTGCGACGGCGAGGACGGCATACTCATCAACGCGGCTTCCGATCCTCAGATGGTGAGGGAGATGGCACGCATCATTGAAGAGGTTGCGCGCAATCGCGGAAAACTTGCACCGCTCATGGAGGGCTGCATCAGAACCGCCGCACACCGGTCATGGACTTCCTCCTTCTCGGAGTTCATCGCGTGGAGCGATCGGTCCGTGAAAAATTCGTCACTGTCCCGCGCCGCGGTCTTTCGCGAGCAGGCGGCGGCAAATCCCGTGGTCGCGGCAGCTGGCTGATTGCCGGGCCGCTCCTTTGAAACAGAAAGGTCTTGTCGAATGCGCCCGCGAATTCTCGTGACGGGTATTCCCGGTCACTACACGCGCCTTGCCAATGGCGCCCATGGTTCGTCCGTCTCCTATTCGGAGCGGCAGAAGCAGCCGGAAACGAAAGAGGAGTTCCTGCAGGAGCTGCGCAACATCAGCAATACCGGGAACTACCTGATCGGCGAAGGCGCCCTGCGGGCGCTCGCGCCGCATGCCAAGCAGGTTCCCTTCTGGCATCTCTACAATCTGAGCAAGAGCGGCAGCGGGTTCGATGAGTTCAACGCCAATTTCGATATCTGCGTCTTCACCTGCGCCAACCTGTTGCGCAAGGGGCTTTCCGCGGATGCCGAGGCGGATGTGCTGAGCCGGCTCAACATGCCGATCGTCATGCTGGGCATCGGGTTGCAGAACCGCAAGGACCTGGAAAACAATCTTCCGGAAGGAACGAAGCGGCTTCTGGCCGTCCTGAAGGAGCGAGAGCACTATTTCCTGACACGCGGCTACGAGTCCGCGGGCTTCCTGAAGGATCAGGGTTTTTCCTTCGTGCGCCCGACCGGCTGCCCTTCCGTCTATTTCATGCCGGACAACATGCGCCGGTCGATGAAGAAGCTGCCGAGCGTCAAGATCGGCAAGGCGAAGACCATTTTTTCGGGTTATCTCGGCGGCAATCAGGACGCGATCCTCGATGCGAACGCGCTCGCTCCTGAGGATACCGTACCGCCATACGTCGTGCAGGACGAGTTCCTTCACTTCGATATGAAGGTGGAACCAAATGACGAGGGACGTGTCTATGATTCCGCGTCGGGCCGGATGATCGGCGATCTGACTTATCCCGGCACTGAACGGGAGAAGCAGCGGTTCGAGGTTCGCACCTTCTTCGACAACAACCAGTGGCGCGGCTGGGCCTCCTCGATGGATTTCAATTTCGGCCGGCGTTTTCACGGTTCGATCATCGCCATGCAGGCGGCCGTGCCCAGTCTGATGGTGGCGGTGGACGACCGCATGCGCGAGATGCTGGGCTTCACCGGCCTGCCGGCTGTCGACATCACGGAGGTCGACAAGGCGGAGAATCGCGCCGAGTTCGTGGCCGACCATCTGACGCAGCTCAACACCAGCGAACTCGTCGACCGGTATTCCGATCGCGAGAGCGCCTTCCGCACCACGCTTCGCGAAATTGGCATCGGCCTTTAGCGAGGCCCTATCCAGGGCCCGCGGGCCATCACCCTTCGGTTCAGAGGACAGTCATGCGTATCTTGCTTACGGGCATTCCATCCTATCTGCAGCGGACGATTGCGGACGTCTCCGGCACGACCGTTATCCATCGGCCCTATTTCGACGAGACGAGGACAAAAAAGGATCTGATCGCGCAGGTCAGGAAGATCGCCAATACCGGCAACTACCTGATCGGCGAGGGAGCGGCCGAGAGCCTGCGCGGCCATAACGTCACCTATCTGCCGTTCTGGCATCTGGCCAACAATCGGGAGTCGAACGAGATTTTCGAGCAGGTGAACAGCGAGTTCGATCTCTGCGTCTTCGCCTCCGCCAATCTGCTGCGGCCCGGCTATTCCGCCGATCTCGAGGCGGAAATCTTCGCGAAGCTGACGATGCCGGTCGTGGTGATGGGCATCGGCATCCAGCGCAAGGAGGGCCTCAAGGATCAATTGCCGGCCGGTACGCTCAAGTTCCTGGACGTGTTGCGGAACAAGGAAAGTTTCTTCCTCACGCGCGGTTACTTCACAGCCGAATTCCTGCGGGAGCAGGGGATGAAGTTCGTCAAGCCGACGGGCTGCCCGTCACTCTATTTCTCGCCGAATGATATGAAACGTTCGCTGACCGCGCTCGCCAACCCGGCGCTGGCGGAAGCCCAGAAGATCGCCTTCGGCGGCTATCTCGGCAGCGTCGCCGACACCATCGTTGACGCCCACGCACTGCTCAAGCCCGACAGTGTCGCAAGCTATGTCGTGCAGGACGAACTTGTTGCCTACAACCTTTCGCTGACCGGCAGCGACACTGACATCGCCTATGACCGGTCGAGTGCGCGCATCACCGGGGGCACGGAATACAAGCATTCGGAGAAATGGCAGCGGAAATACGAGTTGCTGGTCTATTTCGATACGAACCAGTGGCGCGGGGCAATGTCGGAGCGAGATCTCTGCTTCGGCCGCCGCTTCCATGGCTGCATCATCGGCATGCAGGCCGGCACGCCCGCCCTGATGATCGCCGTCGACGACCGGATGCGGGAGATGCTGGAATTCATCGGCTTCCCTTATATCGAGGCCTCCACCTGGAACAGGGAGACGGACAAGCGCGCCTATCTCGCCAATTTCCTCGGCAAGATCGACACGCAGGCCGTGATCGACCGTTATTCCGCGTGCGAGGCGAATTTCCGCAGTGCTCTGGGGCAGATCGGACTTTGAGCGGATGAAGGCGGCGGTGCGGATGCGCGCGATCCTTGCCTGCGCGCTGGCGGTGTTCTGGGCGTTTGCTCCGGTGCCGCCGGCGGGCGCGCGCGATGTGGCTATCGATCGCATCGGCGTCAACCGGGTAAACCTCGCCTGGCTTTCTCGCGCCGATCAGGAGCGCATCCTGAAGGAAATCGCGGCGAGTGGCATCACCCATGTCCGGCTTTCGCTGTCAATGCCGGTGGACAGGAGCATCGATGCGCTCGAAATCGCGGACCGGCTCGGGCTGAAAATCCTTCTCGAGATCCAGTTCGGCAACAAGGATTATTATCCCCAGGGGGTGCGTCCCCGCACCGGTTTCGGCCGTATCTGGGATGTTCAGCGGCTTTCAGATCTCGACCTTGACCTTTACCGGTCGCAATTGCGCTCGGCCCTTCGCCGCATCGACGGCATGGGCATTCGCATCGACGCGGTCGAGCCCGGAAACGAGATAAACTACAGCGCCTACAACGGCGACCTCGTCGTCTACGAAAAGCCCGGGCGACGGACACCGCGCAACGCCTCGGAAGTCGCAGACCGCACGGCGTTCGGGCGCGGGCTTGACGCCTATGTCGGTGCCGTTCGCATCACGCGGGAGGAGTTGCGGGCGACGGTCCATAGCCGCGAGGCGCTTTTGATCTCGGCCGGGCTTTCCGATGTCGGCATAAGCGAGGCCGATAGCCGTGGCATGGAGCGGCTCGACCCCGGCGAATTCATCCCACTCCTGCAGGCCCGAGGGATCGATGCGCTGGTCGATGGCTATGGAATTCATCTCTATCCGGGGCGCAAGGACGATGCGGCGCTGACACGCTATGTCAGAAAGCTTCTCAACTTCTGCCGGCCTGAAGGTCAAGGCAAGCCGTGCTGGGTAACCGAATGGGGCATTGCCAACACCGCACTTTCCTGCCCGGTCGACGATCGCCAACGGGAAGTGGCGGTTCGTGCGATGCGCCGCAGCTTTGAAGAGCTGATGGACGAAGGAAGGCTGAGAGCGGCCTTCTATTATGACTGGGACACCCAACCGGTCTATAGCGTCTGGCGCTGCGGCGCCTTAAGCCCGGCCGGCGTCGCGGCCACGAAAACGGGTAACGGCGACGCGAGGTAGGAAAATCCACGACCTCGAAGGCCGAATATGCGGGGCAGACGCTAGGGTTTCCCGTTCAAGAGAACCGTTCCCGGAACAGGGGCGAGCCGGCCTCCTCCTCCGCGATGGCGGCTCGGTTGGCAGCCTCGCGCAGCGCCTGAAAGTCGGTTTGGTGCTCGACCCTGGTGCCGCCAAGCCGCACCGTCACCGATATCTGCCGCTCCTGTCCGGCTGTGAACGTGGTTTCCCTTACCTGCATGCGGATACGCTCGCAGATCTTGCCGGCATTTTCCGTTGACGTGCCGGGCAGATAGATGCCGAGTTCGTCCGAGGCAAGGCGGGCGACGAGATCACCAAAACGCACGGAAGAATATACGATCCGGACCATCGATTGAAGCAGTGTATCAGCCCATTGTGGACCGTAACGGCGATCGATCGCATCGAAATCATCAATCCTGAGAACGAGCAAGACACCATCGGAGCTTTCCGTGCTGCTTATGCGTCTGCGTTCTATCGCATGCTCGACCGAATTCGCAAATTCGCCGGCGCGCATCGTGCCTGTGACGGGGGCACGACCGAGCGCCTGCCGAAGCTCTTCTTGGGTATCACGAAGCGCTTCGTTACGGAGATAAAGCGCCAATTGAAGCGGAAATGTAACAGCAGCCGATATCAACGCCACGGCTGTCAGTTCCACCCAGAACGGACGTTGGGGAACAAGCAGGCTCAATACCCAAACAATCGCGATCGCTCCAATCGCAGCCGCGAGGGTGCGGAGCATTGCCGTCTTGATATGCGGTATGAGTAAAGCTTGGCGAAAACGGGAATACAGGGTCATCGGTTGGCGGAGCTTTTGTGGTGGTCTCTATCTTTGAGATATTCCGTGAAATACCGGGTGAATAAATCCTATGGTATTTTAACAGGGTACGAAGAATTTGATCGCCACGATCAACCGGATCACTAGCCTGGGAGGCCTATCGCCGATGCCGTTGGCGCAGAGCCGGCATTGGTTCAGATTTCCTTGATGCCGCCAGTTTCCTAGATGGATGGCATCCGCTGATGTTCGTCAGCCTTTGCGTGATAGAGCGCTTCCAAGGCGCTTTGCGCCCTCAGAAGCTCGTCAGTATGGGTCTGCGTGATGCTCGATACAAGGGCTGCGACGAGCTCGCGCCTGCGCTTCACGAGGTTTTCGATTGCCGCTTCTACCGCATCCAGGTGCTCCTGGGCCATGATATTCTCCTGTGATGGAATGCCGTCAGCCAGGGGCACCTTTGATCGGCTTGGCAGCCGCGCCGCCGCGAATTCGAATGATTTCGGTCAGTTCAGCGCAACAGTGACCGGCTCGTGGCTGCTGTGTCCGGACCTTTCGCGCAGCATCTGTTTTCGCCATGCATTAGGAGCAATTCCGTACAGGCGGCGGAAACTGTTGGTGAGGTGCGCCTGGTCGGTCATGCCGCATTCCAGGGCGATCTGGCAGAGCGGTTCGTTCGTGTCGGTCATCATCCGGCAGGCCGTTTCCATGCGCATGCGGGTGACGTATTTGTGCGGTGTCTCGCCAAGGCTTGCCTTGAAGGCGCGCTGGAAGTGGCCGCTGCTCACGTTGCAGAGACCTGCCAAGGCCTCGATGCGGATTGTCGAGCGGAGATACATGTCGACATAGGTCTGCACATTGCGCATCTGCCAGGGGGTGAGGCCGCCGGCAGCGATCTGGCGGAGCGCCGGATCGGATCCGGAGTGATCCGGATCGCCCATGGGCGGCCTGGTGACAAGTCCTTCAAGGTCGATATCGGACGCCCAAAACCTTGAAATGTCGTCGCGCCTTGTCAGGGGGGCGGCGGACTGTGCCTTCGCGGGCTGTGGGGAGTGCATCCTAAGTCTCCTTCACTGCTATTGTGCTTGATCTCGGTCGGCGCGACGTCGAAGGGAGGCAAATGGGGGGATGCCCCTCGGCTCGTATCGATGATCGGAATTTTAACGCCGAGGCAGGCGGTGAGACTATTGAACAAGGGGACTGTTCCCCCTATCCAAAGGTATGACCGGGACGCACGGAAATTGTCTTGCCACCTTCGGAAGCCTGCGTGTCTGCCCCGCACCACATCAAAAAAGCTCCGGGTCGATGGTTCCGGAGCTGTTGCTTTCTTTGGCAGTCGGTGAAGTGCCGGCGGCGCCGCTTCAGTCGAAGAATGCCCGTCGTCTTCGATGAGATAACGTTGGTCTGGAGGCCTGACTGCGGAGGAGAGACCGACTGGTTCCGCGATAAACCGGCGTTTCGCGTCAGCGGCGCAAAAGCGGGAGCAACTGGTCGCCCTGCCGCTTGATCTCCTGGAGATAAGGCGTGTCGGAGAGCACGAAATGGGTGATGCCTAGATCCTCGTATCTGCGCAGCGAACGGGCGACGTCTTGCGCTGAACCAACGAGCCAGGTGGTGCCGGCGCCACCGCCGCCGAATTTTCCGGGCGCCGTGTAAAGGTTGTCGTCGAGGACATCGCCGCGCTCGTGCAGTTCGAGCAGCCGGCGCTGGCCGACGGCGACCGGCTTTCCGTGGTCGTTCCAGTTGCCGGCCTTACCCTTGGCCATCTCGGCGACCTTCGCCTCGGCCTCGGCCCAGGCCTGTTCCGTCGTGTCGCGGACGAGAGTGGTGATCCGCAGCCCGAATTGAAGCGGAGGAAGGTCGCGGTCGAACTGCCTGCTCAGCGCCTTCAGCCGTTCGATCCTCTCCCGCACGCCGTCGAGCGGTTCACCCCAGAAAAGCTGGATATCGGCTTCCGTCGCGGCCACCCGTTCGGCGGCTTCCGAAGCGCCGCCGAAATAGAGTTTCGGGTGCTTGCGGTCGTCGCGGGGCTGGAGGCGAGGCTCGATCGTGGAACCGGTGACCTGGAAATGCTCGCCCCTGAACGTAACGTTTTCTTCGGTCCAAAGCCGACGCACCAGCCGCATGAATTCCTTGGTACGCGCATAACGATGCGCCTGATCGCCCTCGCTGTCGCCATAGGCGGCCAGATTGTCCTGGCCCGAGACGATGTTGACCCGCACCCGGCCGCCGCTCAGGTGGTCGAGCGTGGCCGCGGCGGAGGCGAAATTGGCCGGCCGCCAATAACCCGGGCGGATGGCGATCAGCGGCTCGAAGGTGGTGGTACGGGCGGCAAGGGCGGTTGCGATGGTGAACGTATCCGGCCGGCCCCAGCCGGTGCCGACGAGCGCGCCTTTCCAGCCATGCTCCTCCAGCGCCTTGGCATGGTTGGTCAGCGTCTCCAGGCTGTTGTGGTTCTCGGCGGAGGAATCGCCGCGATGGCCGGCTTTGACATCGTTCGGGATATACCAAAGGAACTCGGAATTGCTGCTCATGTTATCGACCTGCATCTTTAATGACTGAAATAGGGAAATGAGTGGAAGGCAGCGTGGCGCACGCCGGCCGGGGTCCGAGAGGTTCCGTCAGACGACGATCGGGTTGAGGGCGCCGTCCATCCCGATCACGACGCCGGTGACGTAGCTTGCCTTCGGCGAACTCAGGAAGGTGACGACGTTGGCGATCTCGTCAGGCGTCGCCATGCGGCCGAGAGGGATGCGCTGGACCAGCTTTTCGAGCGCCGCCTGCTCGCTGATGCCGTGGAGTGCCGCCTCTGCCCGAAGGCCCTCGGTTACCCGTTCCGTTTCGGTATTGCCGGGATTGATGCCGATGATCCGCAATCCGCTGGCGGCATAGGCGTTTGCAAGGCCGACGGTCGCCAGCATCAGCGCCGCGTTGGCGGCCCCGCCCGGAAGGTGGATCGGTGATGCGACCTTGCCGCCGCCGCCGATGACATTGACGATCACGCCCGCCTGGCGGGCCGCCATCCGTTTGACCACCGGATCAATGACATTGATGTAGGAGAAATATTTGGCGTCCATCGCGGCCCGCCAGTGGGCCGGGCTCAGGTCCTGGGGCGGTGTGCGGCGCGCGGCGCCTGCGCAGTTGACGAGAATATCCAGCGCTCCCACGTCGGCTTCGATCTTGTCGACGAGCGACAGCGCCTCGTTTTCCGATATCAGATCGGCCGCAAAGCCGATTGCGCCGGGCAGTTTTGCCAGAGCCGCATCGATATTCGCCTGGGAACGCGAACAGATGACGACGCGCGCGCCTTCGGACAGAAGAGATTGGGCGCAGGCGAGGCCGATGCCCTTCGAGCCGCCCGTGATCAGTGCCGTCTTGCCGTTCAAATCGAGTTGCATGGTGGCCGCTTTCCTCAAAATCCAGGGGAGAGGCTAGGCTCTCGAGGATATCGGAACAAGCAAAAGGCAACTGCCGTGATCCCGGTTACGGGGAAACGGTTCCTTAGTTAGCTGTCCAGGGAGGCAACTCTTCCATGCGGCGCACCTGGGCGCAATTTGCGGGGGCGCTGATGTCTGCTGGAGCCGATCCGGGCTCCGCCATTCCTACCCTCTGATGATTTCCTCATAAGCCATCGCGGCCTGCAGCAGTGTTTCATCGCAATTGGCATTGGCCGACAGGAGGAAGCCAACCGGCATGCCGGCATCGCCGGTGCCGCAGGGGATGGAGACGCCGCACCAGTCGAGGAAGTTGCCGAAGCCGGTATTGCGCAGCGTCCTGCCGTTCGTGGCGAAGAACAGCTCGTCGTCCTTTACGAGCGGTGCTATCGGCGGGGCCACATGGGCGACCGATGGCATGGCGACCAAGCGGTCGCCGACCAGTGCCTCGGTTTCGGCAATCATCCGGGCGCGGTTTTCAACGATGGCAATATAGTCGGACAGGCTGGTCTTTTCTCCGAGGCGGGTGCGGGCGACCACCCGGTGGTCCATCTCCTCCGCATCCGGTCCCGACAGCTTCTCGCGATGCAGGGCGAAGGCTTCGGCGGTCACCATCGGACCGTATTTCACCATCAGCTTCGGGAGTTCGTCGAAGGTCGGGAAGGCGAGGCGGGTGATCCTGGCTCCGGCCTTTGCAAGGCGCTCGATCGCCGCTTCGAAGGCGGCCACCACGCCCGGCTCGGCGCCGTCGAGGACGATATTGGTCGGGATCACGATATCGAGCGGTCGGGCCGGTTGGCGGGCCGTCTGCGGTGCAGCAAGCCCGCGCATGGCGGCATCCACCCAGACCGCATCCTGCACCGTGCGGCAGAGCGGGCCGAGCGAATCGAGGCTGGTCGCCAGCGGATAGACGCCGTTCATCGCATAACGGCCGCGGGTCGCCTTGTAACCGACGATGCCGTTGAAGCCCGCCGGGATGCGGATCGAGCCGCCGGTATCGGTGCCCATCGCGACGGGCACGAGGCCGGCTGCGACCGCGACGCCGGAACCGGAGGAGGAGCCGCCGGGAATGCGCGGCGCATCCTTGCCATGCGGATTGTGCGGCGTACCGTAATGCGGATTGATGCCGATGCCGGAAAAGGCGAATTCGCTCATATTGGTGCGGCCGACCGCGACCATGCCCGCCTGTTTCAGCAGGTCGACGATCGCTGCGTCCTTCGCGGCGGGAGCGGCCTTCTTCAGCACTTTCGAGCCGGCGGTGGTCGGCAGGCCCTCGATGTCGAAGAGGTCCTTCCAGGCGATCGGGATGCCGTCGAGCAGGCCGAGCGAGCGGCCTTCCTTAAGGCGCTTGGAGGAGCCTTGCGCTTCCGCCATAGCGCGATCCTCGAGAAGCGAGATGAACACGGCCTTGTCGGGATAGGCCTTGATACCCGAGAGGACCGATTCCGTGACCTCGATCGGATCGACCTTGCCCATCTGGATGAGCGCGGAAAGCTCGGCGATCGACATCGCTCCAAAGGTTTTCGTCACGGCTGTCATTCTCCCCATTGCGTTACTGGCGGCCCACAGATGTATCGGATATTTTGGCGATGGGTAGAGGATTTATCGGCTCGCCAGGTGGTATGGAACCTCCCGCATATCCGCGAAGTTCAGTGAGTCCACCGCATCGGCGGGACATCGGGAAGGATCAGCCCATGAGAAACATCATCGCCATAACCGGTCTCGTGATCGCGCTTGCCGGCTGCAGCACGGACGGCGACGGAACCACCGGAGCAATCGATATCGGGCCGGGCATCCGGCCGATCCCCGGCAGCATCATCTATCGTGGCCAGCCGCGCACCAAGCTCACCAAGGCGCCGATCGGCAGCGTCGTGCCGCACGAGTTCCGCAACGAACTTGGCCAGCGGGTCGAGGAAAATTACATCATCCAGCCGGACCGCAGTCTCAAGCTGGTCAACCGGCGGGTGTTTCGCGATCCGTTCGGGTTGGACGATTGATGAACTTCAACCGGAAATCGCCGCCCAGGCACGTTCGGTAGCCACCGGTTCGTCGGTGGTGATCTGATCCGGCTTCAGCTCCATCAGGGCGGAGAAGCTGCGGGCTTCGGTCTCGTCGAAACCGGCGTCCGGGTTCTTGAGATTGAAGGTCCAGGCATCCACCAGCCTGCCGGCATCATGGCAGAGGCCGATCAGGTCGAGCCCGTCTTTGGCTGCCTGCAGCACCAGCGGCCAGTGCAGATAGATGGTGTCAGGCTCGGTCGGGCCGGCGATATCGGCGCGCAGATCCGTTTCGACGGCCTTGAGGCCCTGGTGGTGATAGATCTCCATGAGCTTGCCGGTCGGGTCGATGCCGCGCTTGAGGCCCGGCAGTCTCTGCTTGATGGCGACGACAAGATCGAGATCGGCACCGCTGACGATGATCGAGGAGCCGTCATTGCCGAAATGATCGGCGAGGTGGTCCATGCCGCGTGCGCCGATCGCCTCAAGTCCGTCCTTCATGTCGAACTGCAGCAGTGCGTCCGGATGAGCCGTTTCAAGCATTGTCGCGAGATCCTCGCTGAGGATCGGCGGATGGCCGCCCTGCAGAAGCGACAGGCCGCGGATAGTTTCGGGCAAAGCATCACGGATGAGGCCGTGGCCGGTGGTTTCACCGTCGAGCTCCTCGTCGTGCAGCACGACAAAGCCGCCATCGGCGCGGACGCGCAGGTCGAGTTCGGTCGATGCTCCAAGGCGAAAACCTTCCACCATGACGCGCGCGGAAAACAGCGGGTCCTTGAAGCTGCGGCGCAGGCGATGCCACTTCAACCGGGTGAAATGACCCTGATGGGCGATGCCGAGGCCTGAAAATTCTGAAGCCATGAAATTCCGTCTAAGGTGAAGGGCAACGATTCGATCGACGCCAGACTATTGTTTTGGAGCTGCCTGCCATAGATCGATGACAGAAGTTTCGTGCCGAGCCTCAAAAGCCGAGATTGTGCCCGGCAGGGAACGACTTGTTATAAAGGTCTGCCGGATAACTATCCGGAAAACACATTTTGTCTCCTGTCACGAAAGGCAGATTTCCATGTCCCATGACGCGAACTGGGCGCCTCTTCCTCCCTATAGCACCGGCCCGCGTGGCCGTTGCCCGCGTTGCGGCCAGGGGCATCTGTTCAACGGGTTCCTGTCGATGCGGCCGGCCTGCGAGGTCTGCGGCCTCGATTATTCCTTCGCTGATCCCGGAGACGGTCCCGCCTTTTTCGTGATGTGCTTCGGCTGCATTCCGAGCATTGCGCTTGCTGTCTGGATCGAGACCAGTTTCCAGCCGCCATTCTGGGTGCATCTGCTGATCTCGCTTCCCTTCCTGCTCCTCACCTGCCTTGCGCCGATGCGGCCGCTGAAGGGCTGGCTGGTCGCGAGCCAGTATTTTTACAAGGCAGGCCCCGGCAAGGTCGACCGGGAGCCATCATCGCCTGTTGACGGCGAGAACGGCGGCTGACCGACGGAAGGACTTCGGGGCTCGCGTTAAAACCGAGCCGGAAGATGAGGAACAATCTTCTCCGCAAACCATTCGGCAGGTGACAGTTCAAGGAGCCTGCAATGTCCGATGCCGATGAAATCGAAATGGAAACGCGCCGAAGGTCGCTCGCGGTCGAGGGAGCGATGCTGATGCTGATTGACGGTCTGGCCGCCCGGGGCACCATCTCGGCAGACGAGGCGGAGGACATGTTGCAAATCCTGTCGAAGAGCTCGGATTTTTCGGCGGCGCGGGCTGCAAGCTCGCTGCGGATCGTCAATCAGCTGAAACGCCTGCGGCGGGGCGACGGAGCAATCACCCCTGGGGCGTGAGCCGAAAGGTGGGGTCGCGTCGCATTTTCTCTTTTTTGATTGTGCATTTTGATTGGGAACAACTCCAGACGAGGCCAGTTGGGGCGATCAGTTCGCGACCTCGACAACAAGGAAGATTTTGATGGCCCAGTATCCCACTCCGCCGTTTCCCGAACAGCAGCAGCCGATGCCGGGCTTTACCGGGCGCATGGATCCGGTTCCGGATCACGGCGAGCGTTCCTACCGCGGTTCCGGCCGGCTGGCCGGCAAGAAGGCGGTGATCACAGGCGGCGACAGCGGCATCGGCCGGGCCGTGGCGATCGCTTACGCGCGCGAGGGCGCCGATCTCTTGATTTCCTATCTGGATGAAGACGAGGATGCCGAGGATACCAAGCGCCTGGTCGAGGAGGCCGGCCGCAAGGCGGTTCTGGTGCCGGGCGACATCAAGACCGCGGCGCATTGCCGGGCGATCATCGACAAGGCGGTCCAGGAATTCGGCGGGATCGATATCCTCGTCAACAACGCCGCTCATCAGGCGACGTTTTCCGACATCGGCGACATCAGCGACGAGGAATGGGAACTGACTTTCCAGGTCAACATCCATGCGATGTTCTATCTCACCAAGGCGGCAGTTCCCCACATGAAGCCGGGTAGTGCGATCATCAACACGGCATCGATCAATTCCGACAGTCCGAGCCCGACGCTGCTCGCCTATGCGACCACCAAGGGCGCGATCCAGAATTTCACGGCAGGCCTCGCACAGCTGCTGGCCGAAAAGGGCATACGCGCCAATGCGGTCGCACCCGGGCCGATCTGGACGCCGCTCATTCCCTCCACCATGACGGAAGACCGGGTGAAGGAATTCGGCAAGCAGGTGCCGATGAAACGTCCCGGCCAGCCGGCCGAGCTTGCGACGGCCTATGTGATGCTCGCCGATCCGCTCTCCAGCTACGTTTCCGGCACGACGATCGCCGTCACCGGCGGCAAGCCCATCCTGTAGTTAAGCTCTCCTCCCACGAAAACAGCGGCGGCGTGGGCTCACGCCGCCGTTCATGTTTGGCGGGTACATTTTCTCAGGTGCGGCGGCCGACTTCCCGTGCCAGATCCTCAAAACAGATTTTGGTGCCTTGCTCGTTCGCTTCGTTTGCCAGAAGCAGCAGCCGGATCGGAAATGCGATCGCCTTCTGATGGGACGTCGAGACTGCGAGCGGCTTGTCGTCGGCAAGCACGGTGCGTTCGGCCGCCTGCAGGGCGCTCTGAATGTCGGCATGGGAGACGACACCCTTTTCGACCAGAAGCCGGTTGATTGCGGCAACGGCGAGATAGAGGCCTTCGAGCTGCGGATTGGCGGTGTTCATGTCTCTGTCCTTTGCGTGGAAGACGGAACCGAGGTGGCGGCGTTTTCATCGATCAGCCGCGCTCCGCGCTGCTGGGTCAAGTAACGCCAGATCCATTGTACGCTAACCAGCAGGCGTTTTTCAAAATTGACGAGCAGGTAGACGTGGACGAGCGCCCAGAGGAACCAGGCGACCCGACCCTTCAGCGTCCACTTGCCGAAGTCGAAGATCGCGGCATCGCGGCCGATGACGGCGGTGTTGCCGCGATTGTGGAACCGGAAAGGCTGGGGCGCCTTGCCGTCCAGCAGTCTCGCCCGCAGCGCCTTGCCGAGATATTGCCCCTGCTGCTTGGCGACCTGGGCGAGCGCCGGCAGCGGCTTGCCATCTTCCGCAAGCCCCAGCGCCGTGTCGCCGATCGCAAAGATATCCGGAAAGCCGGTGATGGAGAGGTCCGGTTCGACCGGAATGCGCCCTCCCGCCTTGCCTTCGATGCCGAGCCATCTGGCTGCGGGCGAGGCTTTGACACCCGCACCCCAGATGACGCAGCTGGTGCGGAAACGCTGCGAGCCGGCGATGACCTGGTCCCTGGTGACGGATTCCACTGCCAGATTGGTCATCACCTCGACGCCGGCCTTTTCCAGGGCCTTCAGGGCGTATTGGGTGAGGTTGTCGGGAAAGGTGGCGAGGATCTTCGGGCCGGCTTCGATGAGGATGACCCGCATGTGATCCGGCTCGAGCTTGCGGAAATCGCGGGTGATCATGAAGTGGCCGAGCTCGGCGATCGCGCCGGCCATTTCGACGCCGGTCGGGCCGCCGCCGATGATGACGCTGGTGAGCAGCGCCTTTTTTTCTTCCGGATCATGGGACAGCTCGGCCTTCTCGAAGGCGAGCAGCAGGCGCTGGCGGATCAGCCTTGCTTCGTGGATGGTTTTCAAGCCAGGCGCCCAGGCGCGCCAGTCGTCATGGCCGAAATAGTTGTAGTCCGAGCCGGTGGCGATGACGAGGCGGTCGTAGGGGACCGAGGTGCCGTTGTCGAGCATCACGGTCCTGGCGGCCGCATCGACGCCGGTGACTTCCGCCAGCATGACGTTGATGTTCTTGAAGCGCCCCAGCGTGCGGCGGATCGGTTCCGATATGTCGGCGGGAGACAGTGCGGCGGTCGCGACCTGATAGAGAAGCGGCTGGAAGAGATTATGGTTGCGCCGGTCGATGACGGTCACGTCGATGGGGCTGTTGCCGAGCGCTCCGGCCGTCGCAAGCCCGCCGAAACCGGCGCCGACAATGACGACGCGCGGTGGTTTTGTTTCTCCGCCCGTCATGCCGTTCTGCAAAGTTTCATCGACCATATTGCCCCACCCATTTGGCGGGGCAGGACCCCGCTAGACGTTCGTTCAACCCACGTCAGGCCCGTTTGTTCCGGGCATGTTTTTACCGGAACCTTTTAAGCCTGTCGTCGTTCAATTTCACGACATCAAAAGGAGAAAGTCATGAACAGCATCGTTTGGTTGGTCGGCGCGGTGGTCATCGTCATCGCTGTGCTTAATCTTGTCGGGTTTGCTTGATTTTTCAATGAATCCAATCGGAAGCCTTGCTTCCACCGGTATCCGTGAACCCCAAGCTGAAGAATATTGATAAGGCGCCGTCCCCCAAGGATCGGCGTCTTCGCTTTGTAAAAGGCCGGTTCGAGGGTGCGAGCGGGTCATTCCGCAAGGAGAAGCGCGAAGGGATGGTCTGCGAACACCAAGTTGACGGCGATGCGATCCTTGGGATCGATTGCCTTGCCGGTGCAGACATCGCGATAGCGGCGGTGTCCCAGCCTTTCGGGCAGAATTATCTCCGTTTCCGCCCAGCGTTCGGATCGAGACGGAGCAAGGCCCGCATGCAGCGCGCTGAATACAAGCCGCGGGGCGATGACGATGAAGGCGTCGTCCATGTCGGCGCGGGCGAAGGCGACGACGTTGTCGGCGCGCTTGCCCGACGCTCTAAGAGGCAGATATTCCCCCCGGCGAAACAAGGTCGGCGCCTCTTGGCGAACGCGCAGCAGGGTGGCGATGACATGCTGTTTCAGCCGGCCGGTCTGCCATTCGTCCTCCTCGGTGGAGGCGAGTTTTTCCTTCTCCGTCAACCGTCGCTGCAGCGTGGCGAAATCCGGCTCGCGGCGGTTGTCCGGATCGACGAGGCTGAGGTCGAGGCCCTCGCTGCCCTGATAGATGTCGGGTACGCCCGGCGCCGTCAGCTTGATGATCGTCTGGGTGATGCTGTTTACCAGGCCTGCGCGGATGAAGGGGCGCAGCGTGTTGGTGAAGTCAGTCAGAAAAGCCTGATTGCTGGGTGACAGAAGCGTGCGGGCGTACTCCAGGACCGCCTTCTCGTAGGTCTCATTTGGATCGCCCCAATTGGTGCGCAGCTTCGCCTCGCGCAGTGCCTTTTCGACATAGCCGAGGAAACGTGTCTCCAGCGCCTTGAGGCCTGTTGCTTCTTCGGTGTGGAGATCGTTTCGCCAGGCGCCGGCGAGCACCTGGTAGAGCATCCATTCGACCGCAGGTTCCGGAGCGGGTCCGTCGTCCAGCGCGCGGACGGCTTGGCTGTTGATCCTGCGCCAGCGATCCACGGCATCGGCCCAGAGGTCCGGGGCCTCGGTGATCGCATAAAGTCGAGCGCGGGCATCCTCGCCGCGCTTGGTATCATGGGTCGAGGTGCCAGACAGGGCGTCGGGCTGCCTTTCCAGCCGCGTCTGCATTTCCGCGTGGAAACGATCGAGCGAGAAGGGGCGGGGTAGGGGCTCGGCTCCGACCTCGTTCAGCGCCAGCGCCATGTGCTGCCGGAAGAACAGCGTGTCCTCCACGGATTTCGCCATCAGCGGACCGGTGAGCTGCTGGAAACGGGTGCGGAAGATCGACGCGCTGCTCGCTGCGGCCTGCTCGACATCGCCGATCAGGATGCGTTCCACGAAGGCGAGCGCCGCGTCGTCCGGCGGGTTCAAGTCGCTGCGCACCTTGGCCAGAACTTTGTCCAGCATCTCCCGGCCTTCTCTCGGAAGCCCCTGCTTCGTGCCATAGGTGCGGTAGACCGGAAAGGCGACGAGCAGTTCCCGCAGCGCTGACTTCACGGCTGTTTCCGACAGAGCGGATTCGCGGTCCTCGGTAGGCTGGATCTGCATGGCGATATTCAGCAGCGTCGAAACCTCGCCGGCGAAATTGTTGTCGGCCATCAGGAGCTTTGCGGCGCGCAGTTCGGCTTCCATGTCGACCGGTTGGCCGGCGATCCTTTCATAGGCGCTACGCAGTTCGTCCAGTTTGCGGCCGTCGACCAGGGCATCGCTGACGGCTGCGATGAACTCGTAACCGGTCGTGCCGGAGATCGGCCAGTCTGCCGGGATCTGCTCGCCTTCTCCGAGGATCTTTTCGACGGTGATGTAGCAATCCGGCCCGGCCTCCTGTCGTAGTCGTTCGAGATAGCCCTTGGGGTCGGCGAGGCCGTCGACGTGGTCGACGCGCAGACCGTCGACCATGCCGCTATGGACGAGTTCGAGGATCAGCCGGTGCGTATCGTCGAACACGGCGCCATCCTCCACCCGCACGCCGGCAAGCCCGGTAATCTCGAAAAAACGGCGATAGGAGAGGTCGCGCGGTGCGTCCCGCCAGGACGTCAGCCGGTAGGGCTGCTGGTCGTGCAGTCTGGCAATCGCGGCGCGATCGGTGATCTTCAGCACTTCCGTCTCGCGGCCGGCGTAATTCGCCGGGGCCAGCGGATAAAACGTGTCGTAGTAAGCCAAGGCCGGGTTGCCGGTTTTCGGATCGGTTTTGAGGGAAATCTCCCCGGCTTTCAGCACCTTCTCCAACGTATCGCCGAGGAAGGGCAATGTCAGGCGCCTGGTCCAGTCGATATCGAAATGGCAGGCATATCGGCTGTTCTCGCCGTTTTCGACGACATCGCGCCACCAGGGATTTTCAAGCGACGCCGCCATGTGGTTCGGGACGATATCGAGGATCAGGCCAAGGCCCTCGGCCTTCAACGCCTTCACCATGCGTTCGAAACCGTCGCGGCCGCCGATCGCGGGGTCGATCTCATTGGCGTCGGTCACATCATAGCCGTGGGTGGAGCCGGTCGTGGCGGTGAAGATGGGGGAGGCGTAGAGGTGGCTGATGCCGAGCCGCTTCAGATAGGGCACCAGTCCGCTGGCGCGATCGAAGGTCATGCCGTTGCGAAACTGGATCCGATAGGTGGCGGTCGGGATCATCATGCGGCGTCTCCGACGGCTTCGAAACGGACAAGGACGGAGTTTGGGTGCAGGTCCTTCGCCTGTTCCGGCCATGCAAAGATCACGCTGCCTGGCATGTCCGGCAGCGCCTGCGCCTTTTCGCCAAGGTTGAGCGCCATCGAGAGCGTGCCTTTCGGGAAGACCCAGGAGACCGCGAGGAAGCCCTTGTCGGTCCTCAGCACCTTGCCGGTGCGCCCGCCTGCTGAGCCGAGCAGGGGCATCACGATCTCCCGCCGCAGCTTCAGCAACGTCTTGGTAAATTCCAGCCAGTCCTTGCCGTCCGCCGATTTCAGCTTCTTCCAGTCGAGCCTGCAGGCATCGAAGGTCTTTCTGGCATTGGGGTCGGGGACGGTCTCTCCCTCGTGGCCCGCATGCCCTTCGAACTCCTTGCGGCGCCCGTCCCGCACCGCCTTGGCAAGATCGCCATGGAAATCGGTGAAGAACAGGAAAGGGTTGGTCTCGCCATATTCCTCACCCATGAAGAGAAGCGGGATATGCGGCGAGAGGAGAAGCATGGCGAGCAGCGGCTTCACCTTGTCGGGGCCTGCAAGCTCGATCAACCTCTCGCCCTGGGCGCGATTGCCGACCTGGTCGTGGTTCTGGATGAAATCCACGAAGGCGACCGGCGGCTGATCGCGGCTGGAAACGCCGCGCTTTTTACCGGTCTGCGGCGAGACCTCGCCCTGATAGGCGAAACCTTCCGCCAGCACCCGCGCCACCAGCATTTCCGGCTCCCTGGCGAAGTCCTTGTAATAGGCATGCGTCTCGCCGGTCGCCAGCACATGGGCGGCATTGTGGAGGTCGTCGTTCCATTCCGCGGTGAAGAGCGGCGCCTTGCCCTGCTCGTCGCGGGGATGCAGGAACGTGACGTTGCGGCTGTCCTCGGTGGTCAGGTGGATGGCGCGCTCGGGGATCTCGGCGCGGATACGTTCGGCGATCTCGATCAGTACGTGTTTTTCGGACGGGTCGTTGATCTGGTCGATGGCGTCGAAACGCAGTCCGTCGAGATGGAATTCCTCCAGCCAGTAGAGCGCGCATTCCGTGATGTAGCGCCGCACCGGCTCGACGTCATAGGCGATCGCGGCGCCCCAGGGCGTCATCTTTTGCCTGTGAAAGAAGGCGGGTGCCAGAAGCGGCAGGTAATTACCCTCCGGGCCGAAATGGTTGAGCACGATGTCGAGCACCACCGTCAGCCCGTGCCCGTGGGCGGCATCAATGAAGGCCTTGAAATCCTCTGGCGGACCGTAGGCGGCATGAGGCGCATAGAGGAGCACGCCGTCATACCCCCAACCTCGGGTTCCGCCGAAATGGGCGACGGGCATGACCTCGATCATGGTGATGCCGAGATCGGCGAGGTAAGGCAGCTTGTCGATCGCGGCGCGGAAGGTGCCTTCTTCCGTAAACGTGCCGATATGGATTTCATAGACGACCGTTTCTTCCCAGGGCCGGCCCTGCCATTCCGGATGCTGCCAAGTGTAGCTGGTCGGGTCGATCACCAGCGACGGGCCGTTGACGCTGTCCTTCTGGCCGCGCGAGGCGGGATCGGGCACGACCATGCCATCGGCGAGCACATAGGCATATTCGGCGCCCGGGGTGATGCCGGTTGCGAGCAGTTCGAACCAGCCGTCTTCGCTGCGGCTCATCTCGGTATCTTCGCCGTTCAGCCTCAGCGTCACGGTCTCCTGGCCGGGTGCCCAAAGCCGGAACCGCACTTCGCCGGCGGCGACATATTCGGCGCCCCACGTCTTTGGAAACGCGCGAAACTCGGTGACGGCATTCAGTTCCGGCATGCTGACCAGCCCCTGGTTGAGAGAGACCGGCAAACGGCCGAAGAGGCTTCGAGTTCCATTGTGGGGCACAGGCGCAATAAAATTGCGCGCGCGAGTAACAAATAACAAGTTCAAAGGAGTAGTCGCCGGGCCGGTTCGGTCCTAATTTAGCACTCATGCAGGCGGTTTCGGGGAGGAGATCAGTGCATGCTAACTGAGGAAGAAGAGCTTATCCGCTCGACTGCCGCGGAGTTTTCCCGGGAGGTGCTGAAGCCCGGAGCTGCCGCGCGCGACAAGTCGCACGCGATCGAGCCGGACGTTCTGAAACAACTCGGCGAACTCGGGTTTCTCGGCATGCACACGGCGGAGGAATGGGGCGGCGTCGGCTGTTCCTATGTCGCCTATGCCAGCGCGCTGATGGAGATCGCTGCCGGCGACGGCGCGGTCTCGACGCTGGTCAGCGTCCACAATTCCCCGGTCTGCTCCCTCCTCGACATGCACGCGTCCGACGACCAGAAGGAACGGTTTCTCAGGCCGCTCGCCGAGGGCCGTCATATCGGCGCCTTTGCGCTGACCGAGGCCGATACCGGCTCGGATGCCGCGGCCATCCGCACCCGCGCCGTGAGAGACGGCAGCGACTATGTCGTCAACGGCTCCAAGATGTTCATCACATCCGGCAAGATCGCCGGCACGGTGATCATTTTTGCGGTTACCGATCCGAGCGCCGGAAAACGCGGCATCTCCGCCTTCGTCACCTCGACCGATGTGCCCGGATTTTCGATTTCCAAGATCGAGGACAAGCTCGGCCAGAAGGCGTCCGATACCGCGGCGCTGATGTTCGACAACCTGCGCATTCCGGAAAGCCAGCGGATCGGGGCGGAAGGCGCCGGTTTGAAGATCGCGCTGTCGGGATTGGAAGCGGGCCGGATCGGCATCGCCGCCCAATGCGTCGGCATGGCGCAGGCAGCGTTCGACGTGGCGCTCACCTATGCCAAGGAACGCAAGACCTTCGGGAAGCTGCTGCTCGACCACCAGGCGGTCGCCTTCCGGCTGGCGGATGCGAAAACCCAGATCGAAGCGGCCCGGCAACTGGTCCTGCATGCGGCGCGGCTGAAGGATCGCGCCGCGCCGTGTCTCGACGAAGCCTGCATGGCGAAACTGTTCGCGTCCGAGATGGCTGAAAAGGTCTGTTCCGCGGCGATCCAGACGCTCGGCGGCTACGGCTACATTTCCGATTTCCCGGTCGAGCGGATCTATCGCGATGTCCGCGTCTGCCAGATCTACGAGGGCACATCCGACATCCAGAAGATCATTATCGCCCGCGGCCTGGCGAACTGAGGAGAACGGGATGTGGATCGAAGGCGGAAATTTTCTGGTGACCGGTGCCGCTTCCGGCCTTGGGCTCGCGACAGCTAAAATGCTTGCCGAAGCTGGCGGTTGCGTGGCTTTGCTCGACCTCGATGAGGCCGGCGGTCAGGCGAGAGCCGAAGAGCTCGGCCGCGGCACGATCTTCGTGAAGACGGATGTGCGCAGCGGCGAGGCGGTCGAGAACGCGGTCGCCAGGGCGGAGGCCGCCAACGGGCCGATCCGCGGGGCTGTCTGCTGCGCCGGCATCGCGCCGTCGGAAAAAGTGCTTGGAAAGCAAGGCGTCCATGCGCTCGAAAATTTTGCCCGCGCGTTGGAGATCAACACGATCGGAACGTTCAACGTGAT
>NZ_JALBGW010000109.1:0-15326 GCF_023006485.1 Neorhizobium sp. BETTINA12A | reverse complement strand
CGCCAGAACGACGGCACGCAGCGGCAGCGGCTTCACCGCTTCGAGCGCCCAGGCCACACCTTCGGTCCCGTGGACATTGCCGAATTCATGCGGGTCCCAGACGACGGTCGTCACCCCGCGCGGCAGCACGGCGCCCGCATAGGTCGCCGGCGTCACCATCGAACTTTCGATATGCATATGCGTATCGATGAGACCGGGCGAGATGAACATGCCCGCAGCGTCGATGATCTCGGCCGCATCCGAGCGGGAGCCGGTCTCATGGACGCTGGCGATTACCGGCCCGACGAGGCCGATATCGGCCGGGCGCAGCTCGCCCGTCACCATGTCGACCAGCGTGCCGCCCGATATCAGGATATCGAAGGGCGCATCACCCCGCGCCGCGGTGACGGCACGGTCACGCAAGCCCGGTTCGGTAAATTCCTGTACGCTCGAGATGATACTCTTCACCAGCTTGCCTCTGCCCGCAGTGTTTCAAGAATGATGGCTCTCGCCTTCCCGACGTCGATCTCGACGCCATAGACCGCGTTGAATTCGCCCCGGCCGGTACGCGTCTCGACAACGGTGCGGCCGCGCGTCAGCGTGCCGGACAGTTCGACATCGATGCGCGCTTCGCGCCAGGTGACATGTTCCGGAAAGGCAAAGGCGACGGCCGCGACCGCATCGTAGAGCGCCATGGCCGGACGGCCGCGGCTGGTGGCGATCGCCACGAACCCGGCGAGAAGATCGGCAACCAGTTCCGCATTGCGCCCGCCGGCAGCCCGGATCGGCGCGACGTCGTCCGGTGCGCAGAGCACCTTGCGGCAGAGATCGAGATCGACCATCCGCAACGGGATCTTGTGGGCGAGCACGATCGCCAGCGCTTCCGGATCGGCAAAGGCGTTGAACTCCGCGGATGCGGTATGATTGCCGGTGGTGACCCCGCCGCCCATCCAGGTGAGATCGGTGATCCTGGCTGCAAGATCCGGCCGGGCAAGCGCCACTGCCGCGATATTGGTGAGCGGTCCAAGCGCCATGATGCGGCGTTCGCCCCCCTCTTCACCATTAGCTTTGCCCTTTTCGAGCCAGGAACAGAGCGCTTCGAAGGCATCTGTATGGAACGCATCCGGCGCTTCGGGCAAGGCCCGGCCCGCGGTCGGGATACCGGTCTGGCCTAGTATGCCTGTCGCGGTCTCCATTTTTGCCAGCACCGGTGCGGCGCGTCCGGCATGGACCGGGAAGGGCCAGACGAAAGCGGAGGCCGCGCCGGCTGCATTACGGCGGACATGCTCGATGGGCGCGTTGCCGAAGACCAGCGAAACGCCGTCGACGCCGAGCCCCGCATGCGCTGCGACCATGATCGCAGCGATGTCGTCGAAACCCATGTCCG
Source organism: Neorhizobium sp. BETTINA12A (assembly GCF_023006485.1). Classification (NCBI taxonomy): domain Bacteria; kingdom Pseudomonadati; phylum Pseudomonadota; class Alphaproteobacteria; order Hyphomicrobiales; family Rhizobiaceae; genus Neorhizobium; species Neorhizobium sp. BETTINA12A. Next base: position 13,960 of record NZ_JALBGW010000109.1, on the reverse strand, counting down.
TGTCGATCCAGATACCCATGTCAGCGGATCCTACACGAATCGCGACAGCGGCGCGGCCTTTTCGGCCGGCAGGTCGAAGGTAAGACCGGCACCCAGCGCATGCGTCGGCTGGCTTGCCTCCACCTCGGCCTTGATCGGGCCGAAGGAAGTATCGAGCAGGTATTCCCGTGCGTCGCCGGCAAAGGAAGTACCGCGCACGGTGCCCTGGAAAGGACCTGTCCCCAGGGTCACCATACGCGGCCGCCAGGCAAGACCCGCCGCTGAAGGGGCCTTACCCGAGAGATCGATGAGACCCGCACTGGTCTTCATCTTTCCATTTTCGAGCGGGAAAATGTTTTCGAACCCGACGAAGTCCGCCACGAAGGACGATGTCGGGCGGTTGTAGATGTCTTCCGGCGAACCGATCTGCTCTATCTTACCGCTCTTCATGACCACAATGCGGTCGGCGAGCGCCAAAGCTTCGGCCTGATCGTGAGTGACGAAGATCATCGTCACGCCGGTCTCCTTCTGGACGCGCTGAAGCTCGGTGCGCATTTCCAGACGCAGGCGAGCATCGAGGTTCGACAGCGGCTCGTCGAGCAGCAGCACCTTCGGTTCCATCACCATCGAACGGGCGAGCGCCACGCGCTGCTGCTGGCCGCCGGAAAGCTCGGCCGGCTTGCGGTTGGCGAAGGCCGACAGACCGACAGATTTGAGGCCGGACTGGACCTTGGTATCGAGTTCGGTGCCCCGCATGCCCTTGAGCTTCAGCCCGAAGGCGACGTTCTCGTAGACCGAGAGATGCGGGAAGAGCGCATAGGACTGGAACATCAGGCCGACGGCGCGCTTGTTGGCCGGCACCCGGGTAATGTCGGTGCCGTCGAGGCGGACATGGCCGCTCTTCACCGCCAGCAGGCCGGCGATCGCCCGCATCGTGGTCGTCTTGCCGCAGCCGGAAGGGCCGAGCAGCGCGATCAGTTCGCCCTTGCGGATATCGAGATCGAGGTTGGCGACGGCGACGGAATCGCCATAGGCGAGCGTCAGCTTTTCGAGCGAGAGATAGGACGCATCAGACATAGCGGGAGAACCCCAGGAAACGTTCGGCGATGAAGACGATGCCGATGGAGAGGAAGGCGAGCAGCGAGGAGAGCGCTGCGACGGACGGATCGAAGACGATTTCCATATAGGCGATCATGTCGACCGGCAGGGTGCGCACGCCAGGCCCCGAGAGGAACAGCGATACCGGCACCTGGTTGAAGCTGGTGACGAAGCCGAGGATGAAGGCCGACATGATGCCGCCGCGGATATTCGGCATCACCACCCGGAAGAACGCGCCGAGCCGCGAGGAGCCGAGCAGCACGGCCGCTTCCTCGATGTCGGAGCGCAGGTTGTCGAGGCTGGCGGAGACGACCCGAACCGCATAGGGCAGGACCAGCGCCGTATGGGCGAGGAACAGCGCCAGCGTGATCCCGACCTGGAACGGCACGACGATGTAGCGCAGCAGCGCCAGGCCGACGATGATGCCCGGCACGATGATCGGCGCCGAGACGATGGTGCGGACGATCTCCGCTCCCGGCAGCTTGTAGCGCGATAGCGCATAGGAGGCCGGAATACCGAGGACAAGCGCCACCGCCGTGCCGCCGATCGCCAGAAACAGCGACATGCCGAACGAGGCGCGGAAACTTTCGACCGTGAAGACCTTGGCGATCCAGCGCAGCGAAAAGCCTTGCGGCGGAAAGGCAAGGGTTTCGCCGGCCGAGAAGGATGCCGCGACGATGATCAGGAAGGGCCCGATCAGGAAGGCGATCACCAGGAGGAGCGTGATCGGGATGAAGAGGCTCCGCAGCGTCATGCCTGGCTCCTCTGCTTGTTGCGCGCCGTGGCGACCCGCTTGAGAAGGATGTTGGCGGCAAAGCTCATGACGATCAGGATGAAGGCGATGACGCTTGCGGCGACGAAATTGTTGGAGACCGCGACCTGCTGGTAGAGCAGCGTTTCCAGCATCAGCACCTTTGAGCCGCCGAGGATGGCGGGGGTGATATAGGCGGTCAGCGAGCCGGTGAAGACCAGCGTGCCGCCGACAACCAGGCCTTCCTTGGTGAGCGGCAGCACGACCTTCCAGAACACCTGGAACCAGTTGGCACCGAGCACGCGCGCCGCCGGAATGGCATCTTTCGGCATGTTTTCGAGCGCCGAAATCAGCGAAATGATCATCAGCGGCAGGAAGAGCTGCAACAGCCCGATGAAAATCGCCGTCTCCGAGAACAGGATGCGCAGCGGCGCCTCGGTGATGCCGAGCGCCTGGAAAGCCTGGTTGACGATGCCGGTGCGGCCGAGGATGACGATCCAGGCATAGGTGCGGGCGACCGGCGAGATCATCAGCGGCAACACCACGAGGCCTGTGACCTTGCCCTTGGCGCCGGGTTCCAGGCTGACGATCGCGAACGCCGCCGCATAACCGATCACCGCCGAGGCGATGGTAACGAGGGCGCCGAGCCGAAGCGTGCGCAGGAAGACTGTCTGGTTCAGCGAATTGGAGAAGAAGTCCGTATAGGCGGAAATCGTCCAGCCGCCGGTCGGCATGCGAAATCCATCCGATAGCAGGATCACGACAGGCACGAGAAACACCGCCGCCGCGAAGATCGCGGCCGGCAGCGCAAGTGCCAGCGCTTCAGCCCTGTTCTGGAACATGGTGGTTCGATCCTGTTCAACTAGTCGGGATACGGGCAGGCATTCGCGCGCTGCCCGCATCCCTCAGCCTTGGGAGGCTATTCCGTGGTTTGCGTTGGCCCTTACTGGCCGACCTTCTCGTTCCAGGTCTTGATCCAGCCGGCACGGTTGTCGAGCGCGACGGCGGACGGGATCAGTTTCAGGCTCTTTGCCGTTTCCTCGCCATAGGTGAGGTTGTTGGCAATCGCTTCGGGAAGTTTGACATCCTTGTTGGACGGGCTGTCGATCAGCTTTTCGGCGAGCTTGGTCTGGACTTCCGTCGAGAGCCAGAAATCCATGAACTGCAGCGCGAGGTCGCGGTTCTTGGAGCCCTTGGTGACGGTCATGACGTTCATGCCGCCCGTCTGGCCTTCCTTCGGCGTGGCCCAGGCGATCGGGAAGCCGAGCTTGGTGAAGGGCGCCCAGGTGAAGCGGCCGATCGGCGCTGCCCAGATTTCTTCCTGCTGCATCAGCTGCACCAGCTGCGACGACTTTTCATAGAAGGTGACGATCTCGCCCTTCTTGGCGCCGACCGCTTCGATCGGGGCCTTCAGGTCCGGCGTGTCCTTGGCGAGCGCCAGGCCCAGCATGTAGAGCGCCGGCGGGCCCTGGTTGGTGGTGACGTTCGGCCATGCAACGTGGCTTGCATATTCCGGCTTCAGCAGATCGGCCCAGCTGTCGATCTTCATCTTGTCCGAACGGTAGGCGATCGAGGTGGCATAGAACGTGTAACCGACGCTCATGCCGTCGCCGTTCGGATCCTTGGCAACGTCATAGAGCTTGCTGAAGTTTGCGAGCTTGGAGGTATCGATCTTGTCGGTCAGGCCGGCGCGCGAGGCGGCGAGCGCATCCGCCATCGAAATGACGGCCATGTCGACGACCGGGTTGGCCTTGTTGGCCTCCATCTTGGCGAGGCGCTCGACGCTGTTGCCGGTCTCGACGACCAGCTTGCAGCCGCAGATCTTCTGGAAGGGATCGTAGACGATCTGCTTGTATTCGTCCTGGGCCAGCGCATAGACGGAAATCGTCAGCGTCTTTTCCTGGGCCAGCGCCGGGGTTTGCGCGGCACCCATGGTAAGCATCAGGGCGGCGCCCGACGCAAGAATGACCTTGTTCATGATGTGATTTCTCCTGCTGTCGGCTTGTTGGAGGTTTGGGCATGCAAATTCGGAGTGCCGCCGGCCTGCGGGACGGCCGCCGACTGGCGCACGATGAGCTGCATCGGGACACGGTCGGTCTCGGAGGTAACGTTGCCGGTCGAAACCTCCTCGGCTCCGTTTTCGGCCTCTCCTTCGGGCTCGATCGCACGAATGAGCGCGGCAATCGCCAGATCGGCGATCGTCACCATGTCCATACGCACGGTGGTAAGGGCGGGCGTGACGACCGCCGACCAGATGAGGTCGTCGAAACCGGTGACGCTGACCGTTTCCGGCACGCCGATGCCGGCGCGCTGCAGCTCCGTCAGCGCCCGAAGCGCCGAAAGATCGGAGACGGCCGCAAAGGCCGTAAAACCAGCCCTGGCCTTGTCCGCCAGGCCGAGCGGGCAGCCTTCGCCCGAGACAGCCTCGACCTTCTCGATCCACATCGTATCGCATTCGACCTGCGCGCCGAGGCCAGCCTTCAGCCCGCCGATGCGGTCGTTCTGCACGTTCGAGGAGGCGCTGGTGCCGATCAGCAGCACCTTGCGGTGGCCAAGCTCCGCAAGATGGCGGCCCATCTGGCCGCCGCCGTCCCAATGGTCGGCCGAAACGGTGTTGCCGGGCGTGGAAGGCGTATCAATGACGGCAACGGGGCAGCCGACATCGGCGATCCGCGTGCCGCGCCGGGGAACGATGACCATGCCGTCGACGCCACGTTCCAGAAGCCGGCCGATCGCCTCGGTCTGCGCCGCGATATCGCCGCGGGAGTCGGCGATGAGCACGCCGTAGCCGGCATCCGAGGCGGCGTTCTCGATCGCCTGGGCAATCTGCGGGAAGAGTGGATTGGCGATATCCGGAAGGACGAGCCCGAGTACGCCGGTTCGGCCGGTGCGCAGCGCCCGGGCGGTCAGGCTCGGCACATAACCGAGCTCGCTTGCCTTGGCCCGCACCTTCTCGATAAGCTCCGGCGACACGCGTCCCTTGCCGGAAAGCGCATTCGACACGGTCGCCGCCGACACGCCGAGGGCGGCAGCGATGGCGCTCATGTTCGGTCCGGGACGGGGTGAAGCCATATCATGCTCTGATTAAACGTTTAAGCACGAATACTTTGCTCAACGGCCTTTGTCGAGTCGTTTGTAAATGCCAGTCCGGATATCCCCATATGCGGCCTTGACTTCCTCGCCCCGACCTGTGGAAATCCTCGGGTATTCATGAGGAAACAGTGATGCAGGACGACGAGATAACCGGCCTTTCCGCCACGGAACTTTCGGAAGCGATCCATGACGGCCGGGCCTCCTGCGCCGAAGTGATGACGGCCTATCTCGAACGGATCGACAGGTTCAACCCCGCAATCAACGCGATCGTCAGCCTGCGCAGCCGGGAAGAGCTTCTGGCCGAGGCTATGGTACGCGACGCAGAGCTTGGCTCAGGCAAATCGCGCGGCTGGATGCATGGCATGCCGATCGCCATCAAGGATCTCTGCGAAGTGAAGGGCATCCGCTGCACCTACGGCTCGCCGATCTTTGCCGATTTCGTGCCTGAGAAGGACGAGGTGATGGTCGAGCGCATTCGCGCGGCCGGCGCGATCATCATCGGCAAGACTAACACGCCGGAACAGGGGCTCGGCTCGCAGAGCTATAATCCCGTGCATGGCATCACCAGGAATCCCTACGACCTAACCAAGACGGTCGGCGGTTCGAGCGGCGGCGCGGCGGCGGCCCTTTCGGCACATCTCCTGCCGGTCGCGGATGGCGGAGACATGATGGGCTCGCTGCGCAACCCCGCGGCCTTCAACAATGTCGTCGGTTTCCGCCCGAGTTTCGGTCGCGTCCCCTCCTCCCTGAAGCTCGAGAACTTCATGGGCCAGCTCTCCGTTCTGGGACCGATGGGCCGCACGGTGCGCGATGTCGCCGCCCTGCTTTCGACCCAGGCCGGTTACGATCCGCGCGATCCGCTATCCTTGCCGACCGAGGACCTGACGCCGCAAGAGGACCGCGATTTTTCCGGCACCCGTATCGCCTGGCTCGGCGATCTCGGCGGTTGCCTGCCTTTCGAACCCGGCGTGCTTGAACTCTGCCGGGCGACGCTTCCGGTCTTCGAACGGATCGGCTGCACGGTGGACGAGCTCGTTCCGGACTTCGACATGGACGACCTCTGGCGCTCCTGGACGACGCTGCGCAGCTGGCTGACCGCGAGCGGCATGCGCGACAACTACGACGATCCGGGAAAGCGCGCCAAGATGAAGCCGGAGATCATCTGGGAAATCGAGCGCGGGCTCGACATGATGGCACGCGAGGTGCATTTCGCCTCGAAACGCCGCAGTGCCTGGTATCAATACCTGCTGACCGTGTTCGACCGGTACGATTACCTGATCCTGCCGTCCGCCCAGGTCTTCCCCTTCGATGCGGAAACCCCTTGGCCGAAGGAGATTGGTGGCCGGACGATGGACACCTATCACCGCTGGATGGAAGTGGTGGTCCCGGCCTCGATGGCCGGCCTTCCGGTTGCCGCGATGCCCGCCGGTTTCGGCACAAACGGCCTGCCCGCCGGCATCCAGATCATCGGCCGCCCGCGCGCCGACAAGGCGGTGCTGGAGATTGCGCTTGCCTATGAAGCGGCCACGGATTGGTTGGGGCGGAGGCCGAAGCTTTAGGCGAGGCGGCGCGGCGTTTTTAACCCTCCCCCTTGTGGGGAGGGTGGCCGGCAGGCGGGAGGGGCCTGAATACGGAGCGAAGTCCCCTCCCCCACCCCTCCCCACAAGGGGGCGGGGCTCCTCGCATCCGCTCTACCAGCCCACCACTTCTTCCCGATACCGCCCAACCTCCTCGATCAGCCACGCCCGAAACGCCACCACCGGCCGAAAATCGACCTTGCTGAGCGGGGCCACCGCATAATAGGCGCTGGGGCTCGTCACCTGATGCGGGAACGCTTCGACAAGCTGGCCGCCCGCCAGTTCCGAGTCGATCAGGAAAAGCGGCATCAGCGCAACCCCGAGGCCCGCAATGCAGGCTTGGGCAACGTTGCCGAACTGTTCGAAGCGCATGCCCTGCGACGGCGTGCCGATGATCCCGAGGCTTTCGAACCAGTGGTTCCAGGCGCCCGGCCGCGACGCCATGTGCAGCAGCGGCAGGCGCATCAGGTCCTCGGCCTTTTTGATCGGATGCGAGGCGAGGAATGCCGGAGAGCAGACCGGCGCCACCATTTCATCCATCAGGAAGGTGGATTCCGCTCCCGGCCAGTCGGGCTGGCCGATATGGATCGCCATGTCGATGCCGTCGCGATCGAAATCGAAGACCCCGATGCGAGTGGCGAAATTGAGCGTGATTTCCGGATGCCTTGCGACGAATTGCGGGATGCGCGGCATCAGCCAGCGAGTGCCGAAAGTCGGCAGGATTGCCAGGTTCAGCTGGTCGCTATGCCGTTTGGTCATGACCTGAAGCGAGGCTGAGCGGATCTGTGACAGCGCGTTGGCGACCGCCTTGGCATAATCGGCACCGGCCGAGGTGAGGCTGACGCCGCGGCTGGTACGGTCGAAAAGCTGCACGCCCAACTGTTCTTCCAGCCCGGAAACCTGCCGGCTGATAGCCCCTTGCGTCAGCGACAGCTCTTCGGCCGCACCGGAAAAACTGCCGAGGCGTGCGACGGAATCGAAAGCGGCGAGCGCCGAGGTTGAGGGAAGCAGTTTTCGCGAGAGGCTGACCATTGCCTATTACTATAGATCATGGCTTGATGAGTAAACGGTGCTTGCTCTCGGGCGCTGTGCTGGCGATAATTCTTTAAACTTCAATTTGCCAGATTTCAAACCGGAGGCAGACCCTTGGCTTTTTCCTGGAACGATCCCTTTCTTCTCGAAGAGCAGCTGACTGACGAGGAGCGGATGATCCGTGACGCGGCGGCCGCCTTCGCCAAGGCCGAACTCCTCCCACGCATCCAGGAAGCCTATCTCGACGAGACGACCGACAAGGGTCTCTTCAAGCTGATGGGCCAAACCGGGCTGCTCGGCGTCACCCTGCCGGAAGAATACGGCGCTGCCAACGCTTCCTACGTCGCCTACGGCCTCGTCGCCCGCGAGATCGAACGCATCGATAGCGGCTACCGCTCGATGATGAGCGTCCAGTCCTCGCTGGTCATCTATCCGATCTTCGCCTACGGCTCCGACGAACAGAAGAAGAAGTATCTTCCGGGCCTCGTCTCCGGCGAACTGATCGGCTGTTTCGGCCTGACCGAGCCGGATGCCGGCTCCGATCCGGGCGGCATGAAGACCCGCGCCGAAAAGATCGAAGGCGGTTACCGCCTGCGCGGTTCGAAGATGTGGATTTCCAACGCACCGATCGCAGACGTCTTCGTCGTCTGGGCAAAATCGGAAGCCCATAACAACGAGATCCGCGGCTTCGTGCTCGAAAAAGGCATGAAAGGTCTCTCTGCTCCGAAGATCGGCGGCAAGCTGTCGCTGCGCGCCTCGATCACCGGCGAGATCGTTATGGACAGCGTCGAAGTCGGCGAGGATGCGATCCTGCCGAACGTCTCGGGCCTCAAGGGTCCCTTCGGCTGCCTCAACCGCGCCCGCTACGGCATTTCCTGGGGCGTCATGGGTGCGGCCGAAGACTGCTGGTTCCGCGCCCGCCAGTACGGTCTCGACCGCAAACAGTTCGGCAAGCCGCTCGCCGGCATGCAGCTCTACCAGAAGAAGCTCGCCGACATGCAGACCGAAATCACCCTCGGCCTGCAGGCTTCGCTCCGCGTCGGCCAGCTGATGGATCAGCACAAGATGGCCCCGGAAATGATCTCCATCGTCAAGCGCAACAATTGCGGCAAGGCGCTCGATATCGCGAGGCAAGCCCGCGACATGCACGGCGGCAACGGCATCCAGATCGAGTATCACGTCATGCGCCATTCGCAGAACCTGGAGACGGTCAACACCTATGAAGGCACGCACGACGTCCACGCGCTGATCCTGGGCCGCGCCCAGACGGGTATCCAGGCGTTTTTCTGAGCGGAAACTCTACAACTTCGACAAATAAGCCCGGCCGCCGCCAGCGCGCCGGGCTTTTATATCTCGATCTCGACGTTTCAGCCGAATGGCGGTCGCGGGTTCACACGCGCGCGCCCAGGGTGACGAGAAGTTCATCCAGCTGCCCGAACTGTTCGGGCATCGCACCTTCCATGCCGGCGCAGGATTCGTCGGCCGCTTCCTTGGAAGGATAGAGCTCATGCAGGACCAGCAGCGTCCTGCCGCCTTCCTCCTCCTCGAAGGTGACCGTGGTGACGGAGCCGTTTTCGCTTTCGTCATTGGTCCAGACGAGGCGCGAAGGCGGCGATACTTCGAGATATTTTCCGAAGAAGGTCATGGAGTTTGCGGCGTCATGTCCGAACGTGACGCTATAGCCCCTTCCGGCGCGGACATCCATCTCGCAGGCGAGAAGCGGGACGCCGCTGGACTTGGGCGCCCACCACAGCTTGAACAATTCGGGCTTGGTCCATGCATCGAATACGAGGCGAACCGGGGCGTCGAAGCTGCGCGTCACGACGAGTTCGCGCTCGGACCGCCGTTCGACCGCCGTGCGGCCATTGCTCACTTTGTTGTCCATTGGTTGTCTCCCTTAGCCACGCCGGGCGGCTTCGATTGCCGCAACGTCGATCTTCTTCATGGTCATCATCGCCTCGAAGGCACGTTTCGCCTCGCCGCCGCCGACAGCAAGGGCTTCGATGAGGACCCGTGGCGTGATCTGCCAGGAGACGCCCCATTTATCCTTGCACCAGCCGCATTCGCTTTCCTGACCGCCATTACCGACGATGGCGTTCCAGTAGCGATCGGTCTCTTCCTGGTCTGCGGTCGAGATTTGGAAGGAAAACGCTTCGTTGTGCTTGAAGATCGGGCCGCCGTTCAGGCCGATACATGCCACTCCGGCAACGGTGAATTCTACCACCAGCACATCCCCCTGCTTACCGTCCGGGTAATCGCCGGGCGCGTGGGTTACGGCGCCGACCTTGCTGTCCGGAAAAGTCTCGGCATAGAAGCGGGCAGCCTCCTCGGCGTCCTTGTCAAACCATAAGCAGATCGTGTTCTTCGCCATTGCATTTCTCCCTTTCAATCCTGGTTAAGCGGCCGTCGATGGCGACCATAACTCAAAGACGTACGTGCTTTCGGTAATCCGACATCCAGCCGAAAAAAGTTACATCCCTCACCAACCGCGCCGTTTTTCGTCATTGGAGAAATTCCCGCCTTCGGTGTATCAGTGAAACGCTGCCGTGATCGGCGGCGAGGAAATGAAACAAAGGTCGTTTTGAAGAATGCACGCCATGGAAAATGCGGCGGAAGGGGCCGGTGGCGGTTTCAATGTCGGCGAGCGTCTTTGTCTGGTGCGCAAGCAGCACGGCCTGTCGCAGCGGGCGCTGGCGGTCAAGGCGGGCGTCACCCATTCCCTGGTTTCGCTGATCGAGAAGAACAAGGTCAGCCCTTCGGTCGCCTCGCTGAAGAAGATCCTCGAAGCAATCAACTATCCGCTGACCGACTTTTTCGCGCTGACGCTGCCGCCGGTCGACCAGGTGTTCTACCGTGCCGAGGAACTGACGCCGCTCTCGACCGGCGCCTTGACGCTGCTGCAGGTCGGCGACGCCAAATCCCACAGCGTACAGATTTTCCACGAGTTCTACGAGCCCGGCGCCGATACCGGCGAGACCATGCTGCAGCATGATGCCGAAGAAGGCGGAGTGGTTGTCGCCGGAGAACTGGAACTGACCGTCGGCAGCCAGACGCGCATCCTCAAAAAGGGCGACGCCTTCCTCTTCGACAGCCGCCAGCCGCACCGATATCGTAACGTCGGAACCGAGCGCTGCGAGGTGGTAAGTGCCTGCACGCCGCCCTATCTTTAAGAAGAGCGAAGCCCGAATTTCACTCAGCACCTTTTGGACATTGCCAATGAACGTTGATTGTTCCTGTCAATTATTTTAGGTCAGAACCCGATATTCCCGCACCCTCTCCCAACGCCGTTAAAAACGGCGTATCCAGCCTTGAAATGAAAGTGGACACCATGCACAGCTATCCCGACGTCAAGCTTTTCATCAACGGCGAATGGCGCGATGCCATCGGCGGCGAAACCATCGACGTTTCCGATCCCGCGACGGAAGAAGTGATCGGGAAAATAGCCCATGCCCGCAAGGCGGACCTGGACCTGGCGCTGGAAGCCGCCGATAAGGGTTTCAGGATTTGGCGCGATACCTCGCCCTTCGACCGCTCGAAGCTGATGCGCAAGGCTGCCGACCTGCTGCGCCAGCGCGTCGATCAGATCGCCTATTACATGACCCGCGAACAGGGCAAGCCGCTCGCCCAGTCGAAAATGGAAGTCATGGGCGCCGCCGACACGATCGACTGGTTCGCCGAAGAAGCCCGCCGCACCTATGGCCAGATCATCCCGGCCCGCATGAGCGGCGTCTCGCAGATGGCGATCAAGCTGCCGGTCGGCCCGGTCGCCGCCTTCACGCCCTGGAATTTCCCGCTCAACCAAGTGGTTCGCAAGCTCTCCGCAGCCCTTGCGACCGGTTGCTCGATCATCGTCAAGGCGCCTGAGGAAACGCCCGCTTCGCCGGCCGAACTGATCCGCGCCTTCATCGATGCCGGCGTGCCCGCAGGCGTCGTCAACCTCGTCTACGGCATTCCGGCCGAGATTTCCGAATACCTGATCCCGCATCCGGTCATCCGCAAGATCTCGTTCACCGGCTCCACCCCGATCGGCAAGCATCTGGCCGCCCTTGCCGGCAAGCACATGAAGCGCGCCACGATGGAACTCGGTGGCCATGCGCCGGTGATGATCTTCGACGATGCCGATCTCGAAAAGGCGATCGAAGTCACCGCCATGTCGAAATTCCGCAATGCCGGCCAGGTCTGCGTCGCCCCGACCCGCTTCCTCGTGCAGGACGGTATCGCCGACAAGTTCACCGCCGGTTTCGTCAAGGCGGCACAAGCGGTCAAGGTCGGCAACGGCCTGGAAGACGGCGTGACCATGGGTCCGCTCGCCAACGAGCGCCGCATCCCGGCCATGGAAGCGCTCATTCAGGACGCCATCACCCATGGTGGCGAGTTGAAGACCGGCGGCCACCGCATCGGCAACAAGGGCCACTTCTTCGAGCCGACGGTCCTCTCCGAAGTCCCGACATCGGCGAAGATCATGAACGACGAGCCCTTCGGCCCGATCGCGATCATCAACCGCTTCTCGCATTACGACGACGCGATCGCGGAAGCCAACCGGCTGCCCTTCGGCCTCGCCTCCTACGCCTTCACCGGCTCGGTGAAGACCGCCCACGCGCTCAGCCGCCAGGTGGAAGCCGGCATGCTGACCATCAACCACAACGGCCTGGCCCTGCCGGAAGTCCCGTTCGGCGGCATCAAGGACTCTGGCTACGGCACGGAAGGCGGCTCGGAAGCCACCGAAGCCTATCTCGAAACCCGCTTCGTCAGCCAGATGAGCTGATCTGAAGTTTTTCAAACCGAACTCTCGACGCCGGTCGGTGCCCATGCACCGGCCGGCGTTTTCTTTTGCCCTTGCCGGTGTCACTCGAGTCAAATACCAAAACAAACAGTGAACACCGGATGAGCACCATGGCCGAGACTGAAGCAGCACCGCTCCTGAAGGAAATCTTCAACCGCGATCGCCTCCGGCATTTTGCGGCCGAGACCAAGGCCATCCATCCCGGCTTCGACGAGGAGCGCTTTCTGGCGCTCACTTCCGCCGGTCTCGACGATCTGAGCATCATGCAGCGCCTGCGCCAGATCGCCATCGCCTACCACGCGGTCCTGCCCGGCGGGTTCGAAAAGAATATCGACATCCTGCGGGCACTGGCACCCCGCATCAACCACGGCTTCGCCTCAATCGTGCTGCCGGAATATGTGGCGCTCCACGGCCATGACCATTTCGACCTGTCGATGGATGCGCTCGCCTTCTTCACCCGCTTCGGCTCGTCGGAATTCGCCGTCCGGCATTTCCTCCTGAAGGACCTCGCCCGGACGCTGAAAGTGATGGAGCGCTGGTCGCGGGACGACAACGAGCATGTGCGCCGGCTTTCGAGCGAAGGCTGCCGCCCGCGCCTGCCCTGGTCGTTCCAGCTGAAAGAACTGATTGCCGACCCCTCGCCTGTCGCGCTGCTCCTCGAAAACCTCAGGAGCGATCCGAGCCTTTACGTGCGCAAATCCGTCGCCAACCACCTGAACGACATCACCAAGGACCATCCTGCCTGGGTGTTCGACAGGATCGCCGACTGGCCGAAGGATGACCCGCGCACGGCCTGGATCATCAAGCAGGCGCTGCGCACGCTGATCAAGAAGGGCGATGCCAGGGCGCTCCACGTCTTCGGCGCCGGTCACAAGGCGGAGGTAAAGGTCGACAGTTTCATGGTGACGCCGTCGTCGCTGAAACTCGGTAGCGCGGTGAAGATATCGGCCAGGGTGGTGTCGACCGCGTCGGCGCCGCAGAAGCTCGTCATCGATTATGCGGTCCACTACGTGAAGAAGGCAGGCGGCACCTCAAAGAAGGTCTTCAAGTGGAAGGAGATCACACTGGGCGCCGGCGAAAGCTGCGAACTCACGATCAGCCGCGCCATCCGCGATTTTACGACGCGCGTGCACTACGCCGGCCGGCATTCGGTGGAACTGATCGTCAACGGCGAGGTGCTGGCCGAGGATGCGTTCGAGCTTCTGGCTTGAACTTTTTCGGCCAGGTTGGCGGGTGTGGCCCCCTCACCCCGCCTCCGCTTCGCTCGGCGTACCTCTCCCCGAGGGGAGAGGATAAACGGTGACGTCGGCGCCTTTTCCCTCATCCATAGAGAAGGAGCAGGAGACAGTGCCTCATAACCTCTTCTCCCCAGCGGGGAGAAGGTGGCCCGAAGGGTCGGATGAGGGGGTGGCGCAGACGTATGTCGCCAAAATCTACTGCTTGTCGAAGAAACCCATCAACCCAGCGCAAACACCTTCGCCCTGCGCAAAGTCACAAAACCACCCTCGCCCGCCTTGACTGCCCGCTCCGGCTCGACGTCGAATTCCAGCTGTTCGCCGGTCTCAGTCGTCGCCAGCACCCGCCGCCCGTCCGGGCGGTCGAGCACGCGGGTGATGCTGGCCGGAATGCCCGGCCCCTGCGCGGACC